>NZ_VFTI01000006.1:0-249350 GCF_006439515.1 Mesorhizobium sp. B3-2-1
CAGGCGAACCGGAGGACTTCCGCCCGTCATGCCCGTGCTGCGGCGGACGCATGATCGTCGTCGAGGTACTCGAACGCCGGGGGCAGCCACGCGGACCGCGGGACGCTACCGCGACGAACCGGGAGACCGCTCTATGACCCGGCATGGAATAGTCGTCGAGACTTCAACCGCAGGCCCTCAGCCTCCGGTAACGGACCCAAACGCGTCCATGGTGATCGTCGACGCCGACGGGGCCGCCTTCAGCCGCTTACCGTGCCGACAACATCGCGCGGAGGCGCAACGAAGCCGCCTGTCCGCATCCATCCCGGCGCTTCCCGGCGACGGTCGCGCTATCGCCGACATCAGCCGCAAATCGAAATCCCTATAGACATCGACTGTAGCCCGCGGGTTCCTGCATGAGAGGCTTTCGTACGCCTGACGGCACCCGAAACCCTTCCCAATGTCGGCCGTTGAAGTTGAGCATGCCACCGCCCAATTGCGGACGTTGCCGGCGACCAAGAGGCAATTTGTAAACAAAGTTGCCGCGAGACTCGGACCGACCGGAACCGCTGGCCCCCTCGACAATACTTTCGATAGGTCTAATGTTGCGAGTGAGACACGGAAGTCTCCGCGCCGCTTTCGGCAGCGTCACCGACACTGCCGCGTGAGAGCGAGCGAGGCGCGCAGTGTGATGCTATCAAGCGTGGGGGCGCGGTCATGGACCGGAAGCTAGCTGCAATTCTTGCCGCGGACGTCGTCGGCTACTCCGCACTGATGGAGCAGGACGAACAGGGCACGTTCGAGCGCCTGAGGGCCGGCCGCAAGGAACTATTCGAACCCGAAGTTGCCGGCCACCATGGGCACATCTTCAAGCTCATGGGCGACGGTCTTCTGGCAGAGTTCTCTAGCGTCATGGACGCCGTCGAATGCGCCGTGGCGCTTCAGGGAGGCCTCGCAGAGCGCAATGCGGCCGTTCCCGAGGATCAGCGCTTCCAGGTGCGGATCGGCATCAATCTCGGCGAGGTGATCGTCGAAGGCGACGATCGCTACGGCGAAGGGGTCAACATAGCGGCACGCCTTGAGCAGATCGCGGAGCCTGGCGGCATCTATGTGTCCGGCAAGGTGGCCAAGGAGGTAGAGAAGAAGCTTGCCTTCGCTTTCGAGGCCATGGGCGAGCAGCGTGTTAAGAACATCGCAGAGCCCGTGGCGGTCTACCGGGTGAATCTTCATGGACAGCCACGGCGCCGCTTACTCAAAGCTCGTCGTTTGCGCCGTGGACGGCTTGTGCCGGCAGGATTGGTGCTTCTCGTGATGGTAGCTGCCAGTGCCGCACTCGGCATCCAAGGCTGGTGGAAATCATCGGGCGCGGCTGTTGATCAGGCCTCGATTGCCGTCCTGCCGTTCGAGAGCCTCGGTGATGATCCCAAATGGGAGCGGATCGCTGACGGGATTACGGAGGACATAGTCACCAACCTGTCCCAAGCGGACCAAGTTCTCGTCATCGCACGCCACTCAACCAAGGTTTACAAGGGCAAGGCTGTCGACGTCCGCCAAGTCGGCGCCGATCTGGGCGTGAGGTATGTTCTTACGGGCAGCCTGCAGGCGAACGACGGTCGCGTTAGCATCAGGACACAGCTTGTCGACACGGCCACAGGCGCCGACGTCTGGTCCGACCGCTACGATCGATCCGACGAAGACATCTTCGCGGTGGAGAGCGACGTCACCGCGAAGATCGCAAATAGCTTGGCGTCAACCAGCGGTGCGTTTCGTAGATCACAATTGAAACTCGCCCAGCACAAGGCACCCAACAGTTTGACGGCATATGACACCTATTTGATGGCTGACGCGGTGGCCCTCACTCCGGTCGGCGGTGTCACCAAAGATGGGTTGATTGAAGGAGAGAAGCTATTCCAAAAAGCCATAGAGCTCGATCCGCACATGTCGCGGGCCTATGTTGGCTTGGCCTACGTTTATTACCTGATGGGTGGCAAAGGTTTTTCTGATTTTCATGAGGCAAGTTCAAAGATGATGGAGGCCGCCCAAAAAGCGGTGGAGCTCGATCCGAACAATAATCTGGCCCATGCAGCTCTCGGCCAAGCCCTCAACACGCGTGGTGAGGGAGCGCAAGCCCTTGCCGAGTTTAACAAGGCGGAAACCCTTGGGCCAAACGACGCCGATACTCTTATGACGATTGCCACGAGCATTCCTGGACTCGCCGAGGGAGAATCTGCACGAGCAGTGCAACTCGCAGAACGAGCTATTTTGCTGAATCCATACTACCCTGACTGGTACAATTATAGTCTTTACGTTGCATACTTCTATGGCGAGCAGTTCGACAAGGCACTTAAATATGTAAAACTTATGAAGGGCGCCGGACCAATTGAGAGGGTTTATCTTGCCATGATATATGGTTACATCAACCAGCCGGACGAGGCGAAGAAAGCTGCTGCGGAGGTGCTCAAAAATGACCCCGGATGGACCGCGGAGAAGTTTCTCACCTTTCTTGGCGGGTTCGCCATGGAGCGCGAGACCGAGCTGCTTGCAGAAGGTGCACGAAAGGCGGGACTTGCGGCCTGCGCAACCGCCGCGGAGCTCAAAGACAACCCCAACATGATCCACGTGAAATCGTGTAACGGAGAGCGCGCCAAGGCGGCATCGGGCTGATGGAGCGCGTGGTGCGAATGGAAGCCGCTCCGCACAAAGCGCGAGCGGGCGCCGCCGGTCCGGGTTTGAGGCAGGTCGAACGGGCAGAGCGGGCGCAAAAACGTCAGCGCTAATGTTGAACTCGAGGTCGGCTTTCCAGTCTCCCCGTCCGGGAAGCCGCCCTTCGGCTTTCGTGAAGAGTTTCGGGCGCCGGCAGGCGTACGAAAGTCCCCGAGGAAGGAACCCGCGGGCCACAGGTCGATGTCTATGGGGATTTCGGATTTCGGCTGATGTCGGCGGTGGCGCGACCGCAACCGGGAAGCGTCGGGTTTGATGCGGACGGACAGCTTCGTTGCCTCGCCGCACGGCCTTGAAGGCTCCGCGCGCAGTCGGACGCTGCCCTTTCGGCGTCGATGATCACCATGGACGCACCTGGATCCGTTGCCGGAGGCTGGACGCCTGCGGCCGAACGCTCGACCATGCCATGCCGGGTCATGGAGCGGTCTCCCGGTTCGTCGCCGTTGCGTTCGGCGGCCCGCGCGGCTGCCTCCAGCGTTCGAACACCTCGATGACGATCATGCGCCCGCCACAGCAGGGGCATGCCGGGCGGAAGTCGCCCGGTTCATCCGGGGTGTCGTCGTCGGATGGCCCGGCGACGTCCAGGAGCTCGCGGGATCGCAGGCCGCGACTTAGCCGCCCATTATTTCTTCTTGGCGGGTCCGCCAATAACTGTAATGGTGCTCGGGCCGAATAGGCGTCTACTCGCTGTCCCACCTGTAGCAATTTACATCGCACTTTTCTTGGCGATCGAAAAGTTCGCGCCGTCTCGGACCTTGATTTTCCTGCCAGACTGGTTCGCGACGATGAGCCTCGTCTTTTGCGTCGTGACGGCAGCGATGGTCAATTTTCTCGCCGCGGTCTACGCGTTTCAACGCGCCGAAACGGCTGAGAACGCTCTGGACTTGGAGCATCAACGCTCAGAGCGCCTGCTTAACAGTCTGGTTCCCGCGGCGATTGCATCGCGACTCAAGGAACGACCGAAAGAGATCATATCGGATGATCTGCCGTCGGTTACCATTCTTTTCGCTGATCTCGTTGCGTTCACCCCGCGCGCCGCGATCCTGCCTGCGAGCGAACTTGTTTCACTGCTTAATCGAGTCTTTTCTGAGTTCGATCTTCTGACGGAGAAACATGGACTCGAAACAATCAAGACCATTGGCGACGCTTACATGGTTGCCGGTGGCGTCCCAGTGCCGCAGTCGGATCATGCCACTGCGGTGGCTGACATGGCCCTAGAGATGCTTGTTCTGCTACGTAGGCTATCGGACGAGATCGGACAGGAACTGGTCGTTCGGATCGGAATTGATAGCGGGCCGATCGTTGCCGGTGTGATTGGTAGCCGCAAACCGCTTTACGACGTGTGGGGGGACACGGTGAATACAGCGGCTCGTATGGAATCACATGGCGTTCCAGGACAAATTCAGGTCACCTCGCGGGCAAAGGAAGCGATCGGCCCGCTCTACATCTTCGAGGAGCGTGGTTTGATTGACGTGAAAGGCAAGGGTAGAATGCTGGTCTATCTACTGAAAGGGCATCGTTGCATCAAAGCGCGCTAACTCTGTTTCAGAGACGGTGTGTCCGCGCCCGCGGCGCTGGACGCCGTACCACAATGCTAATGAAGCACCGTCGGCAAGGCCGAGACCGAATGAGGCGTAGAGGCTATCTCTTGTTTTCTTACTTTGTCATCATCAGTTCGAAGTAGATGGCATGCGGCTCACGGGCTCCTCAATATCGCCGCTTTACCCCGCCGCCGGCCGGGCCGACAGCGTTCTATCAAAGTTATCGCTAAACAATCTCGCCAGTCATTTGGCTCCTGCACGCGGCCTGAATCCGGTTGCGAGGAGATCCCCGCGAACGAGGCGGATCGGACGGAATAAGTTTCGGCAACCCGCCTTTCGGCAGGCGTACTTTTCCTGGCTTGGGCAAGGCCGATATAGGTGGGCACGAAATGCCTAAGTGGGGAAGGAATTGGGTCAGGCAGATACCGACCTGAAGGTCCGCTCTTTAACATACGAGTCCCGAAGCTGTCCGTCTGCAGTCGGCCCCAAATCGGGTCAATCTCGGCGACACCGGCCCGCTCCCTTTGCGCCGAGCCTGTTCTATGGTTGCCCGAGAGACTGCACCTCCCCCGCTTCGCACCCCGGCAGCCTCACAGGTTTGGCGAGTTTCGCCAGCACTTCGGGCCTGGCGCACGCCGGGAAGCCGGCTAGCGACATTGTTTCAATGAACCGACTGCGCTCCATTGTGCTCAAGCCGGGTTCATTGATGATACTCTCGACGGTCAGGTCCGGTTGCTGCTTAAGAGTTTCCCTAACCGAAGCATTCGCCTCTTCGGTTCGATCCAGTGCCGCGAGGGCGCTGCTACGCACCACCCAATTCCACTTTTGGTAGTTGTTAGGCGCCATGCGCTCCAGCATCTTCAACGCGTCCTCATACCGGCCGGCCATAAAATAGGCACCGGAAAAGAAGTTGGACGTCCACATCGGATAGTTCGGGTCGAGCCGCTTTACTTGATCGACCATCTGAGCGCCGCGTTCGGGTTCACCGAAGCGGGCTGCAAAGCCGGAATAGAAAGTCAGAATTTCAGACGAACCGGGAGCAAGACGAAGGGCCGTATCCAGCTCAGCCTTGGCACGGACGATGTCGCCCTTATCGGCAAGACTCATACCAAACACCGCGTGTGCTTCAGCGTCGCTCGGGTCAAGCTGCACCGCGCGTTCGGCCACAGCGGCAGCCGCCTTGTAATTGCTCTCGGGATTGACACCAAAGACAGCCAAGAGATCATAAGCGTGATAAAGCTCTACCCAGGCGCGAGCCAGCCCGGGGTCCAGCTCGACGGCGTGGTTGAGAAGCGAGATGGCCTCCTCCTCATCGGCCTTTGTGAGCTTTTCAATCTCCTCGGTCCCGAGCAGATAGAAATCATAGGCATTCAGGTTTTCAGGTCGTTTACGTTTGGCCGCGGCCCGCCCGGCCGCCTGAATCAACCCTACACCGCCGCCCAGACGGTTGGTGACTTGCTCTGCAATCTCGGTCTGGACGGCGAACACGTCCTCAGCGGGCCGGTCCCAACGATCCGACCAAAGATGGTTGCCGGTTTTTGCATCGATCAACTGCGCGGTGATCCGCACTCGCCCATTTTGCCGCTGGATAGAGCCTTCAAGTACGAAGCCGACGTGGAGCGCACTTGCGACCAGGCGGGCATCCGCCGGCTTGCCCTTGTAAACTTCCGTCGAATTCCGGGCCACGACCTCAAGTTCGGGAAACCGCGCGAGGTCGGTGATGATATCCTCAGTCAAGCCATCGGCCAAACGCCCAGTGGCCTCGTCGCCGCCATAATTATTGAAGGGCAGCACCGCGACCGACGGCTTGGCCCCCAGCAGTGCAGGCTGAAAGAACCACCAGGTCCCTCCACCCGCCAGAGCCAGCACCACGATGGCCGCCGCAGCCGTCCCGGTCCAGCGCGGAATCATTCCAAGAAGCGGGCGGCGCACCCGTTTGCCGTCGAGTCTCAGCCGGTAGGTTCGCACTGGGCGGCTGATGTTTTTGACCTGCTGCTCGGCGGCGAAATCGAGCGGCCAATCAAGCTTGCCCTGGAGATGATCGTATGCCGTGCCCGACACCATCACGCCGCCCGGCTCGGCCAACTGCTCCAGCCGAGCTGCCACGTTGACGCCGTCGCCATAGACATCGCCCTCTACCAGCGCCACATCGCCCAGATTGATCCCAATGCGAAACACGATCCGCTCTGCCGCCAGCAGCCCCGCATTACGCTTCGCAGCTGCTTGCTGGATCTCCGCGGCACATACTACCGCGTCAACCACGCTGTCGAAGGCGACGAGCGCACCGTCGCCGATCAGCTTGACGATGCGGCCATGATGACGGGCTATCGCGGGATCGGTCAGCTCGGCGCGAATGGCCCTCAGCCGCGCGATGGTCCCGGCCTCGTCGGCTTCCATCGCGCTTGAGTAGCCGACCACATCGGCGGCCAGGATCGCCAACAGCTTACGGTTGAGCGGAGGGACAGGCATGATCGCGCCACTTCGAAGGTATGGCGGAGAACCGTACACCCATCGAAGTGCTGGGGCCACCATGCCGCCTTCGCATCCATTAAGCGGACGCGACGCCAGTCCGCTGTTCGGCAATTAGTAACGGGCTGAACGTCCTCTATCAGACGCCAAGAGCCGCCATTCCGCTGTCGTGAAGAGTATCGGGCGCCGACAAGCCTACTAACGTCCCCGAGGAAGGAACCCGCGGGCCATAGGTCGATGACTATCGAGATTTCGATGTGTGGCTGGCGTCGGGAAGTGGACTTGCCGCTGCGACACACCAGCGACGAGTAGGTATGTAGGATGCTCGACATTGAAGCGACCGCCGCAGGGCTAGTGGATCTCTTCGGCGCCGGCCAATCGGTGGCGTTGTTGACCACCACCAATTCAGCGGCGGCTAGTTCAGTCCCGGAACTGGACATCCCGTTCGCATTGGATGAAGCTGGACCTCGTCGGCACAACACGAGTTTGGAGCGACTCGCCACACAACAATGGAGAATTGCTATGTCAACAAGGCTGTGCAACCGCCACGGAGTGCCGATCGCCTCTCCGATGGTCGAAGAGTTTGCTGCCGGCCTCGCCGGAAAGATGATCCAGCCCGCGGATCCCGACTACGATACGGCGCGCCAAATCTGGAATGCGGCGATCGACCGCCACCCGGGGCTGATCGTGCGCTGCCTCGGTGTGGCCGACGTGATCCAGGCGGTGAGATTCGCCCGCGCGAACGACCTTCTCGTAGCAGTGCGCGGTGGTGGCCACAACGTTGCGGGACGGGCGCTCTGCGACGACGGTATCGTCATCGACCTGTCGGCCATGCGGGGGGTGCTGGTGGATGCCCGAACGCGAACGGTTCAGGTGCAGGGCGGAGCGATGCTCGGCGATCTAGATCGGGAGACCCATTTGCACGGACTGGCGGTGCCCACGGGCGTCGTCTCGAAGACCGGCGTCGCCGGGCTGACACTCGGTGGCGGCGTCGGCTGGCTGGTTCGAAAGCATGGTCTGAGCTGTGACAACGTCATTTCGTTCGAGGTTGTCACGGCAGCAGGCGATCTCGTTTCGGCTGGTGCAGAAGAGAATTCGGATCTCTTCTGGGCGCTTCGAGGGGGTGGCGGCAACTTCGGCATCGTGACATGCTTCCGCTTTCGGGCCCAGCCGATTTCTATGGTTCTCGGCGGGCTGATCGCGCATCCCCGCGAGCGGGCCGGCGAGATGCTGCGCTTCTACCGCGACTTCATGGCGACGGCGCCTGAGGAACTAACCGCCTATGCAGCCATGGTAACGACCCCGGACGGGATGCCGGCTGTAGCCATGATCGGCTGCTGGTGCGGTGACATGGCCGAGGGAGAGCGCGTACTGGCGCCGCTGCGCGCCTATGGGCCACCAGCCCTCGACGCAATCCAGCCGATGCCTTTCCCTGCGATGCAGGGCCTACTCAACATGGCCTTCCCGGACCGTTCCCACAACTACTGGAAGGCGAGTTTCGTGCCCAAGCTGACCGATGAGGTCATTGATCTTTTGGTGGAGCACGGTAACCGCATGCAATCAGCCCTCTCGGGAGTGGTAGTCGAATTCTATGGCGGTGCGCCCGGTCGGGTGAGCGCTTCTGAGTCCGCCTTCACCCAGCGCCAGGCCGAATACAACATCGGCATCACTGCGCAATGGTCCAATCCGGCCGAAAGCGCCAAGCATATTGCTTGGGCGAGGGCGATGTACGAAGCGCTGGAGCCTTACTCGAATGGCAATCATTTCCTGAACTTTCAGAGCGAAGCAGGCGACGATGTGATCAGAAGGTCGTTCGGCAAAAACTATGATCGGCTCGCCGAGGTGAAGCGGAAATATGATCCAACGAATTTCTTTAGCTTAAACCAGAATATTAAGGCCGCCGCAGCCTGAGCCAGCGCTCGATGAGGTGTGAGGTAGTATCTGGCTGATATCCGCCTGGTCGGATCACGTAATAGCCTGTTGAGGATGAAGCCTGCAGCTTCAGGATGCTGAAACATCCGCTCTCAGGAAAAGCCAACTCCTTATCTACGAGTTAGATGAGGTCGACACCAGAACCGCAGCTAACCGCAAAACGCCGCGCAACCCGGACCGACCGCTCACGGCCCGAATACGCCGTGCCGTGGTCGATTTTGCGACGGTAGGTGCTGCGCATTTTTGACCTCAGCCAGGGCGGGTTACCCACTCTAGGAAAAGACGCTTGGGACAATCGCTTGCTCCCGCAGCTGTGAGCGAAGTTCAGTCCACGACGGATCAGAAACGAAACTGCTCAGACCGCCACATGCATCAGCGAAAGGCATATCGCCGAAGCGGTCGATGACCTCCCTGGTTTCGCCAATGCTGCCCTGTCGGATTGACTCGAATGGATCCTCATCGCATTCAATGACGCGATGCCCCCAAGCTCCTGGCACATCATCGCTCACGAGAGCGCGTCGAAGGTCCGCATCCATGTCTGCGGTCTCTAGAGCCCGACAAATGACATAGCGCATCAGGGGATAGTAGACCGGCTGGTGACTGCCTCCGAGCGCGCGCACGCCGGGCAGGATCGACAGGACCAGAAACATAAGGAGCAGGTTCGGAACAAGGCTGCGGTTCGTCAGCCGCTCGATGATATCGGGAGCCGCGAAGCGAGCTACCTTCGTTCTGGCCGCCAGATTGATGAGTTCTCCACCCACCATGCGCAGCGGCAGGCGCTTTCCGTTTTCATAGTACCAAAAGAAATCGGTACCGCGGGCTAGCCAGCCACCCCAGGGGCCAGCCGCCAGCCTGTCGATCTCGTCAAGGATATTCAAAGCCAGCTTTGGGCTTTCCAGCAACCTCGTACGCAGCCAGGAGCCCTCGTCTGACAGGTGGTCCGCCACCAGGTCGGCAACATCCTCATCGTCGATTTGCAGGAAGGCAAAGCTCTCTCCGAACAGTTTTGGCCAGAGGATGCGATTGGCTGCCTTGATGGCATGCGCAGGCCGCTCGAACTGCGTCTTCGGCAGAAGACTGCGAAGCAGGGCGAGGGCATCTCCCTCGGCATTTGGCTCCGCTGGCACCAGCTCGAACCGGTATGATCCAGGCCCGGTCAGAAGGCCGTATCCGATCATCCGGCTTCGGCTGAGACCGAAGACGTTGACCGGCTTCCCGTCAAGCTTGATCCAGCCTGGCCCCTTGCGGGGCTTTTCAACGAGACTCACCGTTGAAACGGCATAGGAAACGTAGCTCGAGCAGCCATGCGCCGAGAGGCCAAGCAGGCTGAAGATGTGGGTGTAGTAGGCCTCTGGCTCCATGAGGAGAAACAAATGCGGGCCGGTCTGCAACACGCGGCGTTGCTCTAGATCTTTGCATATTTGGGAGACGGCGTTGATCGGCAATCCGTTTCGCTTTCCCGCATTCCTGATCGTGTCGACCAGCTTGGCAAGCGCGCGGCTGCGAATTTCGGGTTCCAATTTCTGGGTAGGCGCTTCGAACAAGCGGGACGCATAATCGCGAAGCGGGCGGCAATGATAGGAGCGCGTCCAAGGATAGAGCGTCGCCAGAGAGTCCAGCACCGCCTGCTTGGCGTCTGTGTCGGTCGCTAGCTCATCCACCTCACGGTTCATCCTTTCGCTGCGCGATGCCGATGCTCAATGCAGGAATGCTGATCAGGAGCACCACCCCGAATCCGAAGAAGATCGTCGAAGGAAATACACTCTCGCCCATAGCGCCAGCGATGCTGAATATGACCAGTCCCAGCGCGACAGCGAGACTGTGCATGACGCCCTTGGCCCTGCCCAATGCATTGTCAGGCATACGCGACTGCAGTGTGACCTCGATGCTCACCCGGCCCAGATTGTAGAGAAACCCAAGCGTGGCGAAGACGATCAATGTCCAGGGCGCGCGCGCAGTGATCAACGACATCAACGCGAGCGCCGTTGAGGCCAAAAGCATGAGGTGCAGTATAGGACCACTTATCGCTCGTGTCAGCCTGACGAGAACAGCCGCCCCAATAACCGAACCAGCCGACCACGCGGCCTCAAGGTAGCCGAAATCGGCGGCGGTGCCTTGCTGCTCTTCGAAGACGAAGCTTGATCCCATCACCGTGACCAGCACCGCGCCTCCATAGAAAAGGGCATAGGCGGCAAACAGATCGAGGAGATGCTTGTCGATGTTCGGTGCCAGGCCTTTGGCTGTTCTGACACCTTGCGGGAGGCGGCCTGGCCGCATCCAGGACAGTGAGACGGCTGAAACGAGGAACAACAGGGCGAGCACCATGAACGTCAGGGCAGGGGAGCGCCCACCCAGTAGTGATCCGGCTAGCAACGCTGCGCCGAGGCTGCCTAACTGCATGATGAAGAAGATGATGGAATTCGTTGCCGCAAGTTCGGCGCCTCCCGTCACGAGCGGGATCATCGCTTGCGAAGCGATCAGAGCGACACGATCGCAAATCGAAAAGAGCGCCGCTGACAGGCAGAGCGTTAAAAAGGCGTCCCGGTAGAGAAGCGTGCAAGCCGTGGCGAGCAAGATGGCAACGCGACCGAGGTCGGCCGTGATGTTCAATCGCTGTCGGTCAAACCGGTCCGCTGCCAGGCCGGCTAGAGGGCTTGCAACGAATTCGACGACACTGACGGTCGCAAGCAGTATCGCCACGCCGGCGCTTCCGCAGCCTGCTGCGACAACAGTCCAGGCGGATGCGATGTAATACCCGTTTCGTCCGACTGCCGCCAATAGCGTGCTGGCCATGAATCCAAGCCATAGACGGGACTGGATGCTTGATCTCAGGTCAGCGTGAATTTGAATTGCATTTGACAAGGGCTGCGCATCCAATCGGCGCTTGTCATACCCACTGCCCAGATTGCCGCTTAACAATCACGCTTGTTTTTTCAGTTCGTTGCTGAAATCAGCGGAAGTTTTGAATCAAATCCTGGATCGGCGGCGGTATTCCCTCGGACTAACACCGAATGCCCGCTTAAAGGCGATCGTGAAATGGCTTGAGCTGCCGAACCCGCATTCCAGCGCGATCTCCGTCGCCGACAAGTTGGTCGATCGCAGCATGTCGGCGGACTGGTCCAGTCGACGCCGCGCGATATACGCGTGTGGCGTCATCCCGGTAGATTGCTTGAAAGCCCTGCTGAAATGGAAACGGCTGACACCGACCTCCTTTGCCAGATCGGCGAGGGTGGGTGTCTCGTCCGACGAGGCTTCGATCATTGCGATCGCTCGTTTGAGATCGAAGGCTGACAGCCCGCCTTTCGCCGGCTCGTTATAGTGGCCGTTGCGCCTGACCATCTGAACGAGCAAGTGCATCGCCTGGCTCTCGACCATCGTCACGCTGATCGGATCGGGCTGCCTGAGCTCGATGGCGATCCGCTGCAACGCCATCTCCACCGTGCTGTCCCGAAATCCGATCGAAGCCGGCAGGTCGCCCGAGCGACGGCGCACCATCCCGCCGAAGGCTTCGTCGGCGAACCCTTTTTCAATTGAGACGAGCAGGTAGGCGGCCGTCGGTTCTCCCTCGTCCCACCCCGTCCAATCACTGCCGGCAGGCATATGGATTACCGAGCCAGCCGGCCGTGGCGAGAACGAGATCCGACGCCCGTCGACGAAATCCTCTCCGCGGCTTGCCGCCCCTTTCAGGTTCATCAGGAATATGTGGCCCGGGAACGAAATTGCTGTTTCCTGGCGCTCCAGACCAGTTCTCCTGATCAAGTCTGCTCGTATGTTGCCCCAACTCTCATGTTGGTGTGTAAGCGTCTGGTGCTGTGAACGGCGGATCTTGTTCGGATCGAGGCAAGGGGTGTCCACGGATGGCAGCAGCCTTCTTACTAAGAGTAGCCCGCCCTCCCGTGTTGTGCCTAACCAGAGGTTGCTGGACAAATCACAACTAACTCAGGATTGGCAGAAGATGTGACTTTAGTAAAAAAATGGCAATCGTAGGAAAGCCGCTCGTATTTAGCAGGCCTACCAGTGCCCCGGCCAAGACTCGAATCAATCTGAAACATTAGACCACTCTTAATTGAGTGGAGTTTTCTCATTGATCTCTTGGCATCTCACCAAAGCAACGGTGCGGGAGGAATGCGCGATGCGAGGGCTCAACGATTTTCTGGCCGAGTGCGACCAAGGACCACGGATCAACCAACTAGCAGGGTTTTTTGCGGCAACCGCAGCGGGCAAAAGCGGGATGCCAGTTCGCAAGCCTCAGGCCGACCCCCGCCTTCTGCCCAGCGATGAACTCCTGCGCGATCTCGTTGGCCTGCACGCAGCCCGGCAAGGCTTTTTCGACCAGCACTATCACGGCAGCATTCCCTACAGATTGGAGGAGGAGTGCCGGATGGCCTACGCGGTGCTGAACTATGCTCGGCGGCGTGGATCCGCGCTGTCGCTGTATAGCCTTGGAACAGCCGAAGGCACGATGGCCAGAACCCTGTCAGAATTTTCGGATGGGCAGATTCTTTCGCTGTCCTGCAGCCCGAACCCCGAGAACTACAAATCCTTCATGGCGTATGGCGAACCGGCCCACGCCGAATTCTTCATCGGCCCGTTCCACTGGTTGACCAAGGATGCGCTCGGATCTGATCGGCGGCTGAAGAAATTCACGCGAGGCTTTGACGTCATCCTGGAGGACACAACCTTCCAGATGTACTCGCCCAACAGACCCAAGCAGATCGAGTTCGTAACCCAGCACCTCAAGGAGGGTGGCATCTTCGTCTTCGTCGAAAAATTCAGGGCGGGCGATGAAAGCGACTACCAGCGTCGAGAGTACCAGAAGGACTATGGCTTCAAGGCGAGGTACTTTCCCCCGGACGAAATCGCAAAAAAGAAGACGGACGTCCTCGGGACCATGTTCAACAATGAGGTTACGCTGGCAGAGATGGCGCGCTCCATAGGTGCGCATTTCAGGTATTGCACGATGACGTGGAACAGCGGCAATTTCTGCAGCCTAGCGGCAAGCAACAGCAAGGAAAATCTCGATCTCTACGCCTCACAGATGCCAACGCCGGCCATTCCGCATGAATATGTCTACGAGACCAGCGTATCTGACGCCGCGACGATCGCCATGACGGACAGTCCGGTGTGACGGAGCCAATGGGGTGCCAGCTGCGCCGAGGCCCATGCAGCCAGGTGAGACTGTTGATACAGCTGAGTGCCGCCCGTCCGCAAAACGGATCCGATCGCATTGCGGTGAGACAGACGCCTACCGAGGGGATAGGTCACGAAGCTCTAGCGAGATGACGCGGAACGGGAACGCTATCCAGTTGCTGACCTACGCTTTTGCGGCCGTGGATCACGGCAGCATGCGTCAGGCCGCAAGAGCGCTGAGGGTCCAGGAATCCTCGGTCAGCCGCAACGTCGTCAAACTCGAACAGCAGCTCGACATCCAGCTGTTCGAGCGCGATGTGCGCGGCGTTCGCTTGACTAAAACAGGCCGCGCCTGGATCGAAATCGTGCGGGCTCACTACGACGGCCTGCTCGATGCTTTCGCCGAGCGTGTGCGCGATAACAAGGATGCCAAGACACTCAGGATTGGGCTGTGCTGCGTGACAGGAGGAGAATTCCTCAAACGCCTCATCGAGCGTTTCGGCAAGCTATACCCGGACGTAAGGCTGACCATTGAAGATGTCCCATCGGGCCAGCGCCTTTCTGCAATACGCCGCAGGCGCTTCGACCTTGTGTTCACACATCACATTGGCACCGCCAAATTCTGCAGCAGCGAAGTGTTCTGGCAAGAGCGCCTCTTCGTGCTCCTGCCGTCCTGTCATTCTCTTGTCGAGAGGCCAGTGCTCAGATGGTCCGACCTCGCGGACATGCCTCTGCTCGTCCCGTACGGGCTGGAAGGGCCGCCGTCGGACCTGTGCCTGCTCGAACGCATTGCGGCCGGTGGCGGGCCGGCCATTCATACGTGTCGCGCGAACCAAGCGACCGTCATTTTCCAGGTGCAGCTCGGGCAAGGCATCACTTTGGCAGAGGCGAGCTATGCCAGGACAATTGCCATCGATTCCGCCCGGTGGAAGCCTCTGAGTGGGAAAAACAGCGTTAGTTCAATCAGAGGCATCTGGCTTGAATCGAATCCAAAGCGCGCGGTCCTGCGTCTTGTCGGGCTTGCCAAGAACATGGCGGACGCCAGTCAAAGGCCGAGAGCACCAAAAAACGGTACGCCAGGAGCTATGCCCGACGGAATGAGCTGGCGGAGCGCCGCCCCTCAAGACCCATCCTGCGAGACTAAGTCAGTTTCGCATTCGGACGCCGGATCGCCGCTCTCCTGAATGGACAGTTGAAGATGTCGTCAGGAAAAGCGACCGGGACGGATCGGCGGCTGATGCCGTCCCTCGAAGACGGTCTTTTGCACCAACGCTCCCTTGAGATTATCGTGCTCGAAGGCGCTCGCCATGCGCTTGGCCTCTGCCGATAGGCAGCGTCGCAAGCGTCCTACATTCGAAGAGGGAGTATCCATGCCACGCACGCGATTTGCTCTTCGCCCGTCGGACCAGGCGCGTCTGACCGCCAAAATCGGAATCGACCTCGAAGCCAGGAGCAATTGCCTAGCGGCGCCTGCCTCTTAACGGCTGCGCTACTTCTCCTTCCTCTGCTTGCCACGGCCGCGCCGCTGAGTCCCTTTGTCATCGACGGCAACACCATCGAAATTCACGGGCAGCGAATTCGGTTGAACGGCATTGACGCGCCCGAACGCGCGCAGCTCTGCATTGACGCCGTCGGCAAGAAATATCCTTGCGGGCAAAAGGTATCTCTCGCGCTGGCGGATTTTCTCGAGGCGCATTGCCCGACATCCTGCATCGAGGTCGCTCGCGATCAGTTCAGGCGCATGGTGGCAGTCTGCGCCGCCGGCGGGAATGGATGGGCGTCAGGGTCATGCGCTCGCTGACGCCGGTACAGCACTGGCTTCTATGCTCAAGCCCAGCGTGAGCTATGGCAGCGCGGCGCGGCATCTGGACTGTTTCGTTCACCGCGCCGTGGGAATGGCGGAAAAAGATCGAACGTTACGACGCCCTTTTTGCGAACGCCCAAACCATCAGCGGGTATTCCTCGTCGTTGCTCAAATCCCGCCACATTCCGTAGGCTCGCACCGGGCCGCCAATATGGGCCTTGGCGCAAGTCTTGTTGCCCCACCCAAATGCCTGCACGTCGTCCTCGGCGAAGCCGCCTTCGATCATCAGCTGTTTCAGCCCTGCGGGTGTCCAGCGGTTGTAGTCGTGCGGCCGCGCATGCACGCGAAACAAGAAAGGTGTTGCCACCATCGCCCAGCCGCCGGGCTTCGTCATTGCGTGGATATTGGCGGCCGCCGCTTGCGGCCGCTGCACATGCTCCAGCACCTGGTCAGCGATGACGATGGAATATTGCTCGTCGGTGCGGTCCTTGCAGATGTCGAACTCGGGAAAATCTACAGACCGGTAATCCGGGCACAGCGCCCGCCAGTAGCGGTTCCAGCCCGGCGAAATCTCGAT
Organism: Mesorhizobium sp. B3-2-1; assembly: GCF_006439515.1. Classification (NCBI taxonomy): domain Bacteria; kingdom Pseudomonadati; phylum Pseudomonadota; class Alphaproteobacteria; order Hyphomicrobiales; family Phyllobacteriaceae; genus Mesorhizobium; species Mesorhizobium sp. B3-2-1. The sequence continues at coordinate 16,154 of NZ_VFTI01000006.1, forward strand.
CACGTCGCGCGACTTGCGGTTGGCGGCTTCGAGGAAAACCGTGAAGGCTTCGATCTGGCGGATGCGCAGCCAGTTGCGGCTGTCGTAGCGAAGCAGCCGCTTCACTGCATGCTTGCCGCGGTTTTTCAGGGCACCGGCAAGGCTTGTCATTCTCGACCTCCTCCTGCCCGCCGCAAAACCGTCATATCCCGCAAAGCGTACAAAAGAATGACGGTGTGAGGGAGCCGGCGTTAACGCGCCGGCTCACACAGTCAGAAGCTCGTCAATAATTGCAGAAGCTCGTCAATAATTGCCGTTGTAGTAACGGTCGTCACAAGGCGCCGTGTAGATCCGGCCGTAGCGGTCCTGATAGCGGCAGAGCTGGTCCTCGCGGCGCTGCGGAGTTGTAGCCGAGCCGACGACGGCGCCCAGCAGCGCGCCGCTGGCCGCGCCGATGACCGTGCTCTTGGTGTTACCGCCGATAGCCTGGCCGACGAGCGCGCCGCCGGCGCCGCCCAATAGCGCACCGGTGGTGGCGCGCTGCTGGCCTTCAGTCTGCGACTGGCAACCCGCAAGTGCTGCGGTGATCAGCACCGCCAGAATAGCCTTCTTGATGATCATCACTGGAACTCCTCTGAAGCCCCGCGGACTGACGGACAGGGGCGAACGAAGCCGATGCGGTTGCATTGCGGCGGAACGGCGGCGCGGCTTCTCACGAAGTGAGTCAGGGTTTCCCATGAGTTGAAAGCCATGGTTTCCAAAGTGCAAAAGTAGTCGGGCGGACGCTTCGATTTAATCTCGACTGGAATTGCCATGCGCTGCCCGCTAGAATTGACATTCGTCCCGATGGTGCAAGGCGATGGACAAGGTTGCTGCGGCCCGCGAACCTCCTACGGAGAGGCGAAGGGTTCGCGCGGCTCAATATGTACGAATGTCCACCGAGCACCAGACTTATTCCCTCGAGAATCAGAAGGATGCAATCCGCAGCTATGCAGAGGTCATGGGGTACGACATCGTCGCCACCTATGAAGACCCCGGCCGTAGCGGGTTGCACATAGAAGGCCGGCCCGGGCTCAAGAAGCTGCTGTTCGACATTGAACACGGCCTCGCCGATTACGAGACTGTCGTCGTCTATGACGTGAGCAGATGGGGCCGGTTCCAAAGCGTCGATGAAAGCGCTTCCTACGAATATCGATGTCAGATGGCGGGTGTTCGGATTGAGTTTTGCGCCGAGCAATTCGCGAACGATGGCACCGTCGGATCCGATGTACTCAAGGCCATAAAGCGCAGCATGGCTGCAGAGTACAGCCGGATGTTGTCACAGAGGGTCTTCTTGGGCCAGGTGAGGATGGCCCGCATGGGCTTCCACGTAGGCGGCATCCAGGGGCTTGGACTAAGGCGTCTGATGGTTGACCAGTTCGGACGGCCCAAACTCATCCTCGCCCGCTATGAATACAAGAACTTCCAGACAGACCGGGTGATCATCGTGCCGGGGCCACCGGAAGAGATAGCTACTGTTCGATTGATCTTTCGCCTGTTTGTCCGGTCACGCAAAAACGAACCTCAAATCGCAAAATATCTGAATGACCGGGGGATCCTGAACGACTTCGGTCGGCCTTGGAAAGCCGATGGCGTGCGCCGTGTCCTGACCAATGAGAAATATATCGGCAACAACGTCTGGAATAGACGCTGCACCAAACTAAAAACCAAGGTTGTGTACAATCCCCCGGACCAATGGGTCAGAGCGGACAACGCCTTTGAGCCTATCATCAGTCGCCAATTATTCGACAAAGCACAGCAAATATTGAAATCGCTTTATCTTCACATGAGCGATGACGAGATGCTGGCAGTCCTACGAAGACTCTACAAACGTCATGGGAAACTGTCGTCCGACATCATCAACGCAGCGCCCGAATGCCCTTCGGCCTATCGCTATAGCGCGCATTTCGGAGGTCTGCTCGGCGCATACAAGCTGATCGGTTGCCTGCCGCCCAGAAAGTCTCATTTCATCGAAATTGACAGGCGCCTCAAGGCTATCCGCGATCATGCATTAGAAGACCTGCTGGTCGCGATTGAACAGGCAGCCGGCCACGCTTCCCAGGACCCTGAAACGGAGATCATCCGCATCAATGGCGAGTTGACCGTAGCGCTCGCGATCGCCAGGTGTCGCGTTTCGCATTCTGCCTATCCCCGCTGGTCTTCGCGGGCCGTGCGAGAGGCCAGGGCGGGTATTTTCGTCTTGATCCGCATGCAGCCGGGCAATCTGATCATTCGCGACTACCTGATCGCTCCGACGCATGAAATTTCCGGGTTCAAAGGAGATTTCCATGTCAACAATGGAATGAAGCTGGATGCGTTTCTTTTCCGATCGCTAGATCCGCTCGTTGCGCTGGCTGAGCGAACATTCGTCGGGAGCCCCACATGAGGGAGCGCCGCACAGTTTTAGGCTTGGAAGCCGCCGACCTTCTTTTGCAGAATAACCGCACAAGACATGCGGCGCTTTTGGAAAAGATGCAAGAGCCCAACAGATGGTTCACCGGTCCCTGGCTGTGCAGAACCTATCAGGCGGAATGCCAACGAACGCGGGACATGATCGCCGAAGCTATTATCTCTCGGCATCTGCTGCAGACGATCGCCGAGGTGTTTCGATATCCGATCAAGCAGGAATCGTTCCGTCGCCTGCTATCGGCCGAAAGCCTGGCCTTCGTGCCGAAGGCCCTGGCTGAAGGACCTACTTTGAACCTGCTTGCGGAGAGTTCAGCGCCAAGCCCGTTGGTCAATGGAGTTTCTCCCGAGGCTCTCAAGCTTTTGCAGGATTGGAATGTGCCGCCACAGGTCTTCGCTTCCTTGCGCAAGATGGTTCCGGAAAGGCAGCTCAAAGCGGCAAGGCTCATGATCGCCCTGAAGAGAGTGAGCTTTCACTATGCGCAACTCCTCTCAACGCTTACTCCGGCGTCGCAGTTGGTGGATCCCTCCAGGCCGAGAAAGAAGTTTGTCGGGGTGACAGCCGACCAGCTGGCCGCCATGGAAGCTGAGTTTGATTTGCTGAACGAAGAATTTCTGTACTGCGCCAGCCTTTGTGGCACCTGGGCGCTGGAGTTGATGGTGGCAAGGCTCTATCTCGACCGGCTGATGGAAAACGCGCGGGTGGTTAGACACCTTGCGCGGGATTTTCCGGAGCAGCTCGCAAGGTTCCAAATGATACTGGACATTCCAGCGGGTCAGGAAGCTTTGACGAGCCAACCGGTAAAAACCGGGCTAAAGCGCACGCATTTTGTCTTCTGAGTTGGCGCCTTCGGGCAAGACGCTGCCCGCTCGCACCAAATGACGCGCTTCTCCCAGCAGCTACACGACCTGGCTGATCCAGGCGCCGACGACAGCGTCGCTGCGATGCAAGCCAGGCCGTAAGGGATCGGTCATCACCCTCAGTTTCGTGGCATGCTGTGGACCTCGAGCCGGACCGGCCCGCCCCGATCGCAGTTCGTGCAGAAAAGCGCCCGTTCGACCGAGCTGAACAGGGCTTCCCTGCCGTAACGCCGGATCAGCCCTTCCGGCTTTACCATGGCGTGATGCGAGCATTTCGTGCACCAGGTGACCTGCCATGAACATTCATCCAGCGGCGATTAGAACCTTGGCCGTTTCTGTTACGCCGTTTGGCGCGGGTTGAGCAACCGGCGGAGGCGCGGAGCCTTCGATCAGCACAGCGTCGGAGCCGGTTGCGGCGACGACCTCGGCGTATCCCGCCGGGGTCTGGTAGCCGAGCGAGGAATGAGGCCTCGCGGTGTTGAAGTCCTCCCGCCATTCGGCGATGGCGCTGCGGGCGTGGTCGAGGCCGAAGAACAGGCTCTCGTTCAACAGCTCGTCGCGCCTCCGGCCGTTGAAGGATTCGACGTAGCCGTTCTGCATCGGCTTGCCCGGCGCGATGTAGTGCCATTCGATCCCGTAATCCTTCGACCAGGCGAGGATGGCGTTCGAGGTGAACTCGGTGCCGTGGTCGGAGACGATCTTGCCCGGCTTGCCGCGCTGGGCGATCAGTTCCGTCAGTTCACCGGCAACCCGACGGCCGGAGATTGAGGTGTCCGGGATCGCGGCCAGACATTCGCGTGTCACGTCGTCGACGATGTTGAGCACACGGAACCTCCGGCCGCAGGCGAACTGGTCATGCACGAAATCCAGCGACCAGCGCGCGTTCGGCTTTGCATTGACCGGCGGCGGGCGGCCGTATGCGCCGCCCTTTAGATATGTTCCCGACCGAGGAAACTACACAGATTGCACATTTCCGCTCACGAATATAAATGTGAGTCGGGGATTAGGGTTGGGGAAATGGCTGTAACTGAGATTATGACCAGACAATTAGACCCAGACAACGACACATCATGGATCCTAGTATAGCGTGCGATAACCAGCAGTGCAGTCTTCCAGAGTTTCGCGGTACAGAGGTGCAAGCCATTACATCCGCCGCGCTGTGTCTTGCGATCAGCGGCGGGGGCAAGCAACCTGCCGTCACAAGAAATGGTGGCAGGTTCAGAATGGTTGCCGCTTGGAACACTGATCACGACGGCCCATTGGCGTTAGGGTAGACGGCCGCTGCATCTGGCGCGCCGGCCACCTATTCCACTTCCCTGAAGTTCTGCAATGACGCGTGCCGCAAATCCTCCTCGCCCTGCAAGTGTTTCACGCGGCCGATGATCCCAGCCGCTGCATGTCCTTGGGCCCGGTCGCAGGGTGCTCGGCCCGATGGAGCCGACGGGGCAGAGACTTGCGATTTCACGCAACCAAGTCAGTTTGCCGGCATTAATATGTGGAACGCGCCGGAGGAGGCCTATGCTACACTATAGCGTGCCCCGGGAACTTGAGATCGGTGACGAGGTCGCGCTGACGGGTACGGTCACCGCGATGCTGCCTAGCGGACGGGCCAAAGTAAGCATTCCGTCCTATGACTCGCCCTATTCGGTTGACCCACCGCCTAAAACCCGCGCTGGAGATAAAGTCGTTCTTGTTGGGGACGTCATCCGCATTGATCGCCAAGCCGACAAGTTGACGGTGCGGATTGACTGCGGCGGCGTGGTCACCGTCGGACGCTCGGCGATTACCAGGCTGAGAAAGCACCGGCGCTCTTCATCGCGCTGACGCAGAGTGCGCCACGATGTCTGCCGCGCAACTCGCAGTGGTTAGCAGTCGAGAGCGCTAGCTTTGCTATGTGGGTTCACCAGAGCGAAGCCGAGGCGCCTTCCTATGAGCGGCGGCCACGCCGGATCTCGGCGGAACCGGTGAACGCGATCGGCAATGCCGTGAAGGGGATATCGGCAACAGAGACGGGAGGAAGTTGACAGCATTTTCGCGGCGGCGATGCCATCGCCAACCTCGCCCGAGTCTCGTGACACTTCGACGGAACGGGTGACGACTTCGCGTGTTCTTTACTCGCGGCAGCAAAGGAGCAAGGTCATGGTGGCACCCCGTGCGGTTTGGAAAGGGTTCCTGAAGGTCGGGTCGGTTTCGTGCGGCGTGAAGATTGTGGGTGCGACCAGCGAGGCCTCCAAGATCCATTTCAAGATTTTGAACCGTGAAGACGGCCTGCCTGTCAAAAGCGCATATGTGGATGAAGAGACCGGGGATGTCGTCGAGAGCGAGCACCAGGTGAAGGGTTACGAGGTGGACAAGGACCATTTCATCAAGATCGAGCCGGACGAGATCAAGAAACTCAAGTTGACATCGGCGCACACGCTCGAGGTCGATTCATTCGTCGCAATCGAAGATGTCGACACCCGATATCTGGAAAAGCCTTACTACCTCATCCCGGCGGACGAAGCTTCCCTCGAAGCCTTTTCCATCCTACGCGACGCGATGGCGAACAAGCGGGTGGCTGCACGCTCTTGCGTGGTGCTCTACCAGCGCGGGCGCGAGGTGCTGATCCAACCCTTCCAAAACGGGATGCTGCTGACCGAACTGCGCACTCACAACGAGATGACGTCGGAAAAGACCGTGTTCAGTAGCTTGGAAAGCCCCAAATACGACGAAGACCTTCTTGAGATCGCCGGGCTGTTGATCGACAAGAAAGTCACCAAGTTCGATCCGTCGAAGTTCGAAGACACATACGAGGATGCGTTGATTGCGATGATCGACGCCAAGCGCAAAGGCAAAGCACCGCCCAAGCCGGCGCCGGCGCCAAAAGAGAACGTCATCGACCTGGCCTCGGTGCTTCGCAAGAGCCTGGCCAAGGAAGGCATCAAGGGCGGCACCAAATCCAAGGGCCGAAAGTCGGCGTAGTGATGCGGGCGCTGTCAAGCGTCGAGAATGAAGGCGGGCTCTTTGTCCGCCTCGCGGCTTAGCCCCTCAACCTGGGCCCTCCGCCCCGGGCACCTTTAGGGGACGCCCGCCGCTGCCGTGAATGGGGCGGCCGGCAATGACGGGACCGGGAGAGATTGTTTCGTTTGTCGGGCTAAATCGTGCGTCGATCATCAGAGAGGCCCGGTCTCTGCGACAGGCGAAAGACCTTGACCATTAAGCTTCTCCCGTCTTTTCGAAAGGTGCTGCCGGAAGCTGGCGGGCTTTTTGCCGGGCGGCTGGAACATGTGTCAGAGACCAAGGTTCGGGAGCGGGCCGCCTTGTCCGGGCGGTCCTCCATCCTTTCAGCTATCCCCTGGCGCCCCTAACACCTTCCCTCAGTTAGAGGCGCAAGAGAGCTGTTGATCAGCTTTCAACCAAAACCCGCAACCGTCCCCTCAGTGGCGGGTTTTTTATTGCTAGCTGGAACACGTGGCACAGACAAATGTTCGGGAGCGGACCGCCTTCTCTGGCGTCTCTCCACTTCTGTCAGCTGCCCGCTGGCTCCGGCCGGCGGGCTTTTTAGTGTTCGGGTCGGGAACAGCTCGACTAGTCGCAAGTTCGGGCGAAGGCGGCGGCGCGTCCGGGTCTTTTCGCGACGCTGGCCGGCCCGCGCGCCTTTGTTGGGTGGGGCGCGGGCCTCATGCTGGTGTGCTGGCTCCGGCCGGCGGGCTTTTTTGCGCAACGTGGGAACTTGTATTTCTCGGCAGGTTCGAATGACGGCAGCCTCCGTGCTGCTGGTCCGGCTCCCTCCTGGCCGGGCCCGCTTCCCCGCCACCCCGAGGCGGGCCCACGGAGCGGGGAACATTCCGGGCTAACAAAGTTCGTCCTGCCATGACCAGGCTGATCCCTCACGACCGATACCGGACATGAGCGGACCTGGCGGGCTTTTTGTGCGCTTATGTGGGAACTTGGCATTTCTCGGCAGGTTCGAAAGGCGGCAGCTCCCCTGCTGCCGGTCAGGTCCCCCAAGACCTGGCCGGGCCCGCTTCGCCGCCAGTGAGGCGGGCCCACGGGCGTCGCGGGTGGTCGGCGCCTTACTTCCTGATGATCCAATCCACCAAGGCAGCATCAGGGCGCTCGCACCCCGTGAGCTCGAAGATGAGGCTCCTAGCCAGGTTGCGCCATTGACACCTAGGCACGTCAGTTTCCGAGACCAAATTTCGAAATACAGACCGGACAATGTCTGCATGGAAAGCGGACACGCGGTGCCGCTCATCTCTGAGCGCCTCGTCCATCTTGCGCCGGCGAAACCGCTTCAGAAGCTCCTGCGACGCTGCGATTGCACGCCGGGTTTGGGCTATGTCACCCTGAATTGAGGTAATGTAGGCCCTGGAGTGGTGCTGCAATAGCAAACTGGCGTCAAGCACCGCCCGCGCGATGTCTGTACGGCTTTCGATCATAGCTACCTCCCAATAGCTACAATTTAACAAGCCGAATCTAATGCAGTGCTCAGAAGGATTCAAATGTCGGTTTTCGCCCGAGCAGACCCGCCGGCCGCGGACTGGGACAGGATACCGCGCCTATCGCGGGAGCTGATCGAAAAAGGTCGGCCGGCGCTCAGTGGGCGGGGGACTTCAGGGTCTAGAATGAGCGCCGGCCGCTGGCGTCCGATAGGTCCGCCGCGTGGCAATGTAGCGCCCGACGAATGGGCGTCAAACGGGCGTGATGATGAACTGCGGATGCTGCTCTTCACGGAAGCAAATTCGTCCCGCGCCACTCATGTCGGCTTGTCCACCAGCGGCTTCTTCCGTGTCGCCTTGCGGGTTTATGGGTGCTGCACAGGGGAGCTATTTCCGCAGCCCTGGGAATAAAAGGATCGTTGCGCCATCTTGCGGATCCAGCCGCTCATGGCTCGGCTGCTCGTGCCACATCACCTGACGCAGATCGCGCATGTCGACCGGCTGTCCGCAGATCTCGCACTTATAGAAATGTTCGCCCTCGTCGGCGGGCTCGCCGTCGTGCGGCTTGCCGGGGATCGGCGGGCCAAGGTCTGAAAGCTTTGTCATGGGGTCAGCAACATGCTGAGATGGTAAAAGTTCCCGGAGCTATTTTAGCTAAAGCTGATCGAATCGCGGTATAGCAATCGCTGGGTGGCGCAACATGCCACAATATCGGGTTGAGATCATGGCCGGGGAATCGGTCGTGTCTTGGCGCATGCTCATGGCGCAGCTTCCTTCAAGGCGGCCCAGGCATACATCGGCAAGTCTGTCACATTATGGCGCCAGGAGGAACACTGGCTGCGTGTCGCGGAGACCAAGGGCGAAAAGCGAACCTTCGCTTACGTTTCTCGGACGGCATGAGCCGGCGGCGAGCTTAGGCACCAGCCTTGACCTTCATCAGCTGCTCTCTGGCTTCAGCGACCCGTCTTTGCGCGTTTCGTATGGTGTCACAGAGGGCAATGTCGATGCTCACGCCATATCGCTTGTCCAGCATCCGTTCGAGACGAGTGAGTTCGGATTCAGCTTGGTTTACACTCAGCCTGGCCTTGGCAAGCTCCAGCTCCAAAATTTCAGCCATTGTTTTCGTCCGTTGCGTTCCCTTCCATTAGGAAATCGACATATTGCGCTTTGGTTCCGGTTCGCTCGTCCGGCGCTTCAGTATGAGCGGAACCTAATATCCCCAAGCGACTTGTGTCGAAATGAGCACGCGTGGCATGAACTTCCTCGACCGATGGATCGCGAACAACGTCCCTGAGACCACAAACGCGGATGTCATCTCGGTCGACGAGTTGACGCACAAGCTCATCGCCGATGCCAAGTCGGTATCAAGCGGGAGGAGATCGACGAAGAGGTCGACAGCCTCTACCGCACCATCTTCGACGCCCTAGTGCGCACACAGCAGGCGTGCAGCGGCCGCGGCCCGGCGAACTTCGGCTTCGCTCGGGGCGGGGTTTTTATTGCGAGCTGGAACATGTATCACCGACAAAGGTTCGGGAGCCAGCCGCCTACTCCGGGCGGCCGTCCACTTCTGTCAGCTGCCCGCTGGCTCCGGCCGGCGGGCTTTTTGTTGCCGGCTTCGTTTCCGTTTCCTGAGCTTCTCTTTGTGCCTTCAAACGGGCAGTCTTAGCCTCGCGCTGGGCCCGCTCCTCCGCTTGAATCTCCCTTGAGGCCCGGTCCGACTCGGCGTGGACCTTCATCATGTTGCGCACTGCTCGTCGAGCCATTTGCTTTACCTCAGATCCCCGTAAAAGCCGTGGGTCGGCCTGTGGTTCCGATGGGCGGCCTGACTCGTAATTCGGTGTCCGAAAGCGTACAAACCTCTGTCGCGATAAGCGGCGTCAGCTAGAAATCTGCTGGATAGCCCTGCCGGGAAACATGTCGACCGGCTGTCCGCAGATCTTGCACTTATAGAAGTGGTCGCCCTCGTCGGAGGGCTCGTGCGGCTTGCCCTTGATGGGCGGTCCAAGGTCTGAAAGCTTCGTCATGGGGCCAGCAACATCCCGCCTTGCTAAAGGTTCCCGGAACCAATCGCGATCCGGCCTGAACTCCTATATGCTTCGCGGGAAGCATGGGACCTTCAATGGCATTCACCGTCATCTGGTATGGACGAAAAGGCATCATCGACGAGCTGACCTTTGACTCTGAGAAGGTGGCTAAGGATCATGCAATCGCAATGTTCCAAACTCGAAGAGGTGACGACGGGGTCATATGCGTTGAGGTGCGCAGGGACAACGGGATGGTCGTCTTCAGCCATTCGGAGAACTAGCGAGGCCCCAAGGACTGCCGCCCCTCATGTCGGCTTGTCCACCAGCGGCTTTTTTCTCGTCGGCAGCCTGTATGCGCTCACCAGCCTGACGACAGCGGCATCGACAGTGACGGGAACGCCCAGGTTCACCGTCACGCGGTTTTTGTCGAGTAGGTGGGTAACGTTGCCGATCAGCTCTATGTGCTGGCCTTTCCGCACATTCGTTGACTGATCGATAATGGAATGGGGCTGACCATAGGAGGGGATGGAAACGCTCACGCGATCCTCTGTCACCCGCCGCCGAACGGTCGCGGTGATTGCGACCTCATCGCCGATGTTGATGCCCTTCGCCATGGCGTGAGTCTGGAGCGGCTCGCTGCGGAGTCAAGATAAGCGGAACCTAATATGGGCCGGCTGCTTATGGAAAAATGAGCACACGCGGCGCCAATTTCCTCGACCGGTGGATCGCAGAGCATCTGCCTGATGCGGTGACCGACGACCCGGCCGCGATAAATGATCTATAGTCCGTGATGGAAGCTGCGGACCGAGAGGGCATCGCGGTAAGCGAGATCTATGAGGAAGTCGGCAGCGTCTTCGAAGTGATCGCGGAGGCGATGCGGCACGGCGATGGCAGTTTACCCGAGGCCTTCCCATAAGTCCCGGCTTATGCAAAATCCGCAGTATGTCAATCCCAGCAGATTGAGCCATTCGGCGACAGCGTGCACAGGCCTGTCGCTGACCATAGATTCAATCTCTGGTCAGCCCGCGCCTCACCCTGGAGAGGGTTATTCCCTTGGGGCTTCTTGACAGACTTCGGCGGCGTGAGGCAATTTCGCGCGCCTTGAGAAGTCAACCGGCGGAATACCTATGAAAAAGAACTACGTGAAGCCGGCGCTGGTGAAGCGCGCGAGGCTGACGGCAGTTGTCGCCGTTTGCATCTCTAGCTGCCTGATAACCTAGCTAACTGAGTTTCAAAGCCCGCTGGCTCCGGCCGGCAGGCTTTTTGCGTTATCCGGCGTGGAACAATCGGGAAAACCCCACCGGCGACATGCCTGACATTCTCCTGGCCGCTGCACGATTGCAGGCGGCTCTCTCTAACGCGGACGAGAACAGGCGGAATGATGGAGACCGACGCAGCGCCTGAGGGCTAGCGCGGCGGCCTGCTGCCTCGTCGCGCGTCAGCCAGCAGTCGTGCGGTGCTGCTTTCGCGGGCAGCACGTTGCGAGTGTGCTCCATCTCCGGGCGCGCCGGCCGGGCTCGGTGTCCTGATGATTCTGCGGCTGCCAAACCAGGCCAAGTTCATTCCGATTGACCAACGAGTCACGTGGCGAAGGCGACGACGGCCAGCCGGATCTTCATATTCGACGAAGAACGATCGAGGCGGCGTTCGAGGGGCGCGTTTCAAAACGCGAGCCTTTCGCCGGGAATGTCGAGGTCTGTTGGAGCGTTTTGTCACCGCACCCATTGGTTCCTCGCCGCCGGAAAAGTTCGCTCTAACAACGCTTGCCGTTCCCTCTGGCTACGCCGCCCTTCGGGCAGCCGCTCGGAACGGGTGGTCGATGGTGAAGCTATCGGGCCGAATTCCCCGCTCAACCTGGCTCCAGGTTACAGGATGAGCGATTGGCAATCCCGGTCGGGCTCGTGGGGAGAAGGCGCCCACCGCTGTGTTGCCGCGCCCGTTGCGAAGGTAGTCAAGAAAGATGCGGCCTCTTCGGGCGTCTGGGACGGCCGAGAGCAGATAACGATCGGGACGTGCATCGAGGAGGCACTGGGCGAGCGACTTGGCAAATTGCCGGGCACTGTCATGGGTCATCTTTGTTTCAAGCGGGGCCATCAGGTGGATGCCCTTGCCCCCCGTTACCTTCGGCCAGCTCTCCAGACCTGCCGATGCGATGATTTCCCGGAGGGCCTGCGCGGTCTCGATTACTTCCGCCCATTCGATGCCCTCGCCGGGATCGAGGTCCAGGACCACGCGATCAGCATGTTCGATATCGTCTACGGTAGCGTTCCAAGGATGGACCTCGACGACATCCATCTCGACCAGTCCGAGCAAGCCTGCCAGGTCGTCCACCCACACACGAACGCCTTCGCCGCCCTCGCGCTTCCGGAGGCACAACTGATGCACGGCCGCAGGGATCCTCGGTAGCGTTCCCTTGTGGTAAAAGGTGGCGCCTCGCGTATGGCGGACCAGCTTCAGCGGTCGCTCGCCGAGATAGGTCAGTGCTTGATCAGCAACCCGCTCCCAGTAGCGCACAAGCTGTTCCTTCGAGGGGCAAACCGCATCGGGGAGCAGCTGCAGGATGTTCTCGCGAGGAACCCCATGGTCCCGGTCCGCCTCTCGTCTCTTTGATGGAGCGGGCGGCCTTGCCGGGATCGACACGAGGTCTTCGCGCAGGCCCTTGAACACTGCCTCGCGCAGGATCCCACGATCGGTGGCGCCGCTGAACTGCACCTCGGCCAGAATGTCCGGCTTCACCCAGGTCGCTTTCGGCTTGTCGACGGCTATCGATAACGGCGACCTTTCGATGATCAGCGGGTCAAGCCGCTCACGGACACGCCGCGCCGCCTCCAGCGTATATCCACTCTGGGCCTTGCCGGCATAAAGCAACCGGTCGCCCTCGCGCCGGCCGATGTACAACGATGCGATACGGCGGGGCTGGGCGCCGAGTTTCTCGACGAAAGCCACAATCGGAAAAGTGTCGCTCTTGATGCATTTCACCTTGAGCCAGCTCGCCTGGACACCTGAGCGATACGGGGCGTCCGCTCGCTTGGACACGATCCCCTCCAAGCCCATCCGGCATGCATGTTCAAACACGTCATTGCCGCTCACCTCCAGATGCTCGGCAAAGGTCAGTGTCGGCGCCGCGTCTTTCAGCAGCTGCTCTAGCGCGGCCTTCCGCTTCGTCAGTGGCTGCTGCCGAAGATCGCGCCCGTTGAGGTGCAGCAGGTCGAACGCATAGAAGATGATCTTCGGCGAGTTTGGATTGCCCAACTCCCGCTCCAGGGCTTGGTAGTCGGGCAACCCGGTTTCGCCGAGGACGACAGCTTCCCCGTCAATGATTGCCCCTTTAACCGGCAGGTTCGCTGCCGCCTGGACGATACCCTTGTAGCGATGCGACCAGTCGTGACCGCGGCGCGTGAAGGCGCGTGCCGAATGGCCTTCGACTATTAGCTGTGTTCGGTAGCCATCATATTTGATCTCGTGAAGCCAGTCGCTGCCCTTAGGCGCCCTCTCGACTAGCGTGGGCGATTGAAACTCGATAAATGAAAGCCGGTCTGCGGCGTTACTCATGCATCAGCGACACCGGGAACCGCGACTCAAGCCGCAAGGCGGCAATCGGTTCCGGAGCATTTTAGCAAAATTGAATGTTAAGCCGAGTGGGACGACGAAGCTCGAAATGGACAGCCGCCATGGCAGTAAAGATCGGCGATGAAGTGACACTCACCGTGACAATCCTGAAGGTGCTGGACGACGGCATGGCGAGCGTGAGCATATCTGCGCAAACCCTGCAGCCGGCCTACCAGGAGCGGATGGCCGGCCTAGCGGGCTGTTGAAGAAATATCTCGTTTGGCTTTGAGGATCGCCTCGGCGCCATGATGGTAGGCGAATGTGATCTCGATCGAGCCGTCGTCAAGCAATTCAGCAAGAGCCTCGCCAGTGACCTCGTCCATTTGTCGAAGCCGGCCCATGTGAAGAATACCATATTGGGGCCATAGCTGAGATCGACGCCATTACAGGGCGAAAGGCGATCTCACCGTGGTTGCCCGCTTCGATGGTGATAGTGGCGGGATCGACAAGGTCGGGATGATCGCGATCCCAAAGATCGGCCTCGACGATCCGCCAGCGGCCGACCATAGGGTTCGACCATGTGCAGCGCCGCCACCCGTTCGGCATGCCGTCGGCTTGCCTCAGGCAAGCATCGACCAGCAGGCCATGGCGGTTCTCCATCAGCCCAGGCCCCATGAGGCAGAGCTTCGCCTCCTTGCCCCGCCCCTTGCGATAGAGCCTCGCATCCGGATCGGTGGTCGATGCATGCGTCTTGTTAGATCGCTTCTGGCCATGGAAGCTTCACGCTCTTCATCGATGCCCACGATCAGCGTGCCGTCGACCGAGAAGTGATCCGTGGACAGAAGCTTCTTCACCTTGGGTTGCGCCAGGACGGCCGCCAGGAACTTCGCCACGATGTCGCCTTCCAGCAGCCGGTCGCGAACACCGAATGCAGGCCAGATCGTCGATGCCGATGCCCACGAACCAGCGGAACAGGAGGTCGTATTCCAGCCGTTCCATGGGCAGTCGCTCAGAGCGGATTGAATAGAACGCCTGCAACAGCATCGCTCTGAGCAGCTTCCCCGGCGGGATCGATGGTCGCCCGAATACAGCGCGGCAAAATCCTGCTCCAGCGCCGCCAACGCCTCGTTCACGATCCCCCGAATACGGCGCAAAGGGTGATCCCGCCGCACCCGCGCCTCCAGGTCCACGTAGCTGAACAGTTCGCCCGCCTGTCCGCCCGCCCCGCACGATTCACTTCCACTCTTCGTGATCAGAGTGAATCACGAACCTGGGACTGTCGCGAGCCCTTTTTCAACAGATGGGGTGATTGGGGTCTCGCCCGAGCCAGATTGAGGGCGGCTACTCCTGTCGGGATGTTAGAACGTGGTCGCCTTGGAGCGCCACAAACATCGGGAAGGAGCAGCCATGAAGTATTTTGCTGGATTAGACGTATCTTTGGAAGAGACCGCGATTTGCGTCATTGATGAGAGCAGTCGGATCGTGAAGGAAACACGAGCGGCGAGCGAACCGCAGGCCTTGTCCGAGGCGTTGCGGAAGCTCGATCTGCCGCTGGAGCGCATCGGGCTGGAAGCGTGCTCGCTGACGGCCTGGCTTCACGATGGATTGTGCGCCGAAGGCCTGCCTGCGATCTGTATAGAGACGCGCCAGGCCAATGCGGCCATGAAGACGATGCCTAACAAGACGGATCGCAACGATGCCCGCGCGCTTGCGCAGATCATGCGTACGGGCTGGTATCGGCAGGTGCATGTGAAGAGCCGGCAATGCCGGTTGTGGCGCGCGCTGTTGGTGGCCCGCCGTGCTGAACGAGATGCGCAGCATAGAGAATGTTGTGCGCGCCATCCTGCGCGAGGCCGGTATCAAGCTCGGCACGCCCTCGCGCACCGCCTTTGCTGATCGCGTGCGCGAGCTGGTCGGCGCCGACGCCGAGGCGATGGTGATGGTCGAGCCGCTGCTTTCGATCCTCGGCTCCATGCTCAAGGAGTTCGCCCGCCTGACCAAGCAGGTTCTCGACATCGTCCGCAAGGAGGAAGTCTGTCGGCGACTGATGAGCGCGCCCGGCGTCGGGCCGATCACCGCGCTCACCTTCCGCGCCACGATCGACCGGCCGGAGCGGTTCGGCTCCTCGCGGGCAGTGGGAGCGCATCTGGGCCTGACGCCAGCGCGATACCAATCCGGTGAAACCGACATTCAGGGCAAGGTCAGCCGTTGCGGCGACGAACTCGCCCGCACCGCCCTCTACGAGGCAGCACATTCGCTACTCGTGCGCTCGAAGAAATGGTCGAGCTTGCGCGCCTGGGGCATGAACATCGCCAAACGTCGCGGCATGGCGCGAGCCCGCGTGGCGGTAGCCCGCAAGCTGGCCGTCATCCTGCATCGCATGTGGGCCGACGCAACCGAATTCCGCTTTGGAAAGGAAGCCGCCGGCCCCACATTGGCATGAAATAGAACAAGGAACAAAAACGAACACAGACAGTAGTTCGCCCGAGAGGGTGATCCGGATCGTTCCCGTGGGACGATGGGCAAGGCGATCTCGTTAGCAGGCACGATCCTGGGGAATTCTCCAAGGTCGTTCAACAGATTGAGACGCCTCGCTCTCCCTGACCCCATCATGCGGCGGCTCCGCGCCGACCGCGAAGAGAAGCGAGTGACCCGCGGGGCGACATGATCCGGAAAAATATCAGGAGGAGCTTGACCTCAACGACCCCAATCAGAGAAGCCTGCTAGCTAGTAGAGCGAGGGGCGAGACTTACGAGTTCACGCAACCAACTCAGTTTGCCGGCATTAATATCGGAAAGCGCCGGAGGAGGCCTATGCTCCCCTATAGCGTGCCTCGGGAATTTGAGATCGGTGACGAGGTCGCGTTGACGGGGACGGTCACGACGATCCTACCTAGCGGACGCGCCAAAGTAAGCATTCCATCGTATGACCCGCCCTATTCGGTCGACCCGCCACCTAAAACCCGCGCTGGAGATAGAGTCGTTCTTGTTTGGGACATCATCCGGATCGATCGCGAAGCCGACAAGTTGACGGTACGGATTCACTGCGGCGGCGTGATCACCGTCGGCTGCTCGGCGGTTACCAGGCTGAGAAAGCACCGCCGTCATCACCGCGCTGACGCTCGGCGCATACCACGGAGAGTGCGCTCTGCGGTCCGAGGCGCTAGCTTTACTATTTGGGTTCACCAGTCTGTGGCGTACCAGCTCCGAAAACGAGCGGCGTACAGTTTGGCCCGTTTGTGAAAGACGGCCTGCTCACCCGCCAATCTGTATGCCGAACTTGTACCCAGACAGAGGCACCGAGTTGATCGAGTAAGCGTATCACTGAGGTCTCCTTCTTGCTATCCAACCTGCCCTGCGCGTTTATGTTCCAGTTCACACTTGCACGGCAGCCAGGAAGCCGATGTCCGACGGATGCCAGCGCCGGCTTCGTCGTCTCGCAGCCGGGTTGATATTTAAAAGCGCGATGCGCGCGGTGGATCGGCAGTCCAGATGGCCAACCCCAAATCAAGCAATCGAACAAGAGATCGGGGATTGGTCGTGCCGCGCTAGCGATGAGGACATTTCGGACGAGGCTGGCCTTGGCGTACAAATCGCATTTCTTCCTGACTGGCCAACACTCTCGGTATTAATTCGGAACGATTTTTCGGCTCGTGAATTTAAGGAGGTTAAAGGGGTTCGAGATCTATATGGAACAAAGGGTTTTGGGTGCCGGAGCCTTTGTGAAGGGGTTCGCCGACGAGAAGAGCCGCGAACGGCAGGCCTCCGATTTTGTCGTAACCAGCGAGTTCGAGGATTTCTTCGAGAATGCGGCAGTCCCTCTCCACCTGGTTGCGAATGACGGAACCATTCTTCGCGCCAACCGCGCCGAACTGGACATGCTCGGCTACACGGCTGACGAATATGTCGGCCGCAGCATTCGTGACTTTCATGCTGATCCTGCCGCGATCGACGAAATTTTGAGCCGCCTGTCGCGGCGCGAAGACCTTCAAAATTACCGCGCCAGGCTGCGGGCCAAGGATGGTTCCGTGCGTTGGGTGGAGATCACATCCAACGTGCGTGCGGTTGGCGGGCGGTTCCTCAGCACGCGCTGCATTAGCCTTGACGTCACCGAAAAGGTCAACGCGGAAGAGTTGTTACGAGAACACGAGCAGAGGCTCGCTGTCACCTATCAAAGCGCTGGGACGGGCATTGTAGAGGCGGATGCCGAAGGCCGGCTGCTTCGGGTGAATGCCCACTTGTGCGACCTGTTGGGCTGCGCGCCGGAGGATCTGGTTGGACGGTCGATTTTTGATCGGACCTTCCTGGCTGATGTGAAATCCGACCGCGAGCAGTACCGGCAACAAGTTGCTGGAGAGATAAAAAGCTACACGATGGAGAAGCGATTCGTTCGCAACAATGGGTCGCTGTTCTGGGCGCTCGTGACGTCCTCCAGCGTCTTCGACGCCAAGGGGCAGTTTCGTTATGCGGTGCGCGTGCAGCATGACATCAGCGAGCGCAAGGCGATAGAAGCCACACTTGCCCGAAGGGCGGAGGAGCAGGCTGCGCTGCATCGATTCACCGAAAGGCTGCAGCATGCCCGCACACCGGCTGACGTCCATGAGCCTGCGCTCGACGCAATCCAGCGTGCGCTGGGTTGTCAGCGCGCTTCGATCCTGTTGTTGAACGATGGGGTCATGAAGTTTGTCGCTTGGCGAGGCCTCTCGGACGCTTATCGCGCCGCGGTAGAAGGTCACTCGCCCTGGCCGGCGGATTGCGCTGATCCTCAGCCGATTTGCCTGGGCGATACGGAAAAAGCCGAGCTTCCGGAAGAACTGAAGCGGACAATCCGAGCCGAGGGCATCGGCGCGGTTTGCTTCGTTCCGATAGCGGAGGGAGGGCGACTGCTTGGCAAGTTCATGGCCTACTTCGACCAGCCATGGGATTGCTCCGCCGACCAGGTCGAGGTCGCCCGCACAATCGCTCGCCAACTCGGTTTTGGAATCGAGCGCCTGAAGGCACAGAATGCCGCCCAACAATTGGCAGCGATCGTGGAGTCATCCCACGATGCGATCGTCAGCAAAGATCTCAACGGCATCATTTCGACCTGGAACCGAGGCGCCGAACGCCTGTTCGGCTATTCGGCCGCGGAAGTGATCGGCAAGCCCATCACCATTGTCATCCCGGGTGACCGGTTGGACGAGGAACCGCTGATCTTGGGCCGCATCCGCAGGGGTGAACTCGTCGACCACTTCGAAACGGTGCGCCGCCGCAAGGATGGGACACTGGTGGATATTTCCCTCACAATATCGCCGGTGCGAGACGCAAACGGCCGTGTCGTCGGTGCTTCCAAGATCGCGCGCGACATAACCGCTCAAAAAATAGCTGAAGCCAAGGTACGCGACAGCCAGCGTCACCTTCAGGATCTGCTCGCCGCCATTCCTGCCGCGATCTACACCACCGATCGCGATGGCAAGATCACCTATTTCAACGAAGCCGCGGTTGCACTTGCCGGGCGCACCCCGGTAATCGGCAGTGACGAATGGTGCGTGAGCTGGAAGCTCTTCTGGCCCGACGGCACGCCGCTTCCCCACGATCAATGCCCGATGGCGATCTCGTTGAGAGAAGGTAAGCCGGTCCGCGGATACGAAGCGGTTGCCGAGCGGCCGGACGGAACCAGGATCCCGTTCATCCCCTATCCGACACCGATGCGGGACGCGGATGGGTACGTCATTGGCGGCATCAACATGCTGGTCGATGTCAGCGAACGAAAGCAGGCCGAGACCCAGCAGCGGATCTTGCTCGACGAGCTCAACCATCGCGTCAAGAACAACATGATGATGCTGAAGTCCTTGCTTTCCGTGGCGGCGAGGACGAGCCGAAGCCCGGAAGCGCGCGACATCCTAGACGAGGCAAGCAAACGGGTCGCTGCGATGGCGGCGGCACAGCGCGTTCTTTACGATACCGCCGACGTGGGGAACTTCAGCGCGCAGCCCTTCCTCGGGGCGGTTTGCGAGACTGCCAAGCAAATGTTTCCACAGAATGTACGGCTGGTTTGTGAAGCTGACAGTATTCAACTGCCAAACGACGTGGCGATGCCGCTGGCCCTCATCGTCAACGAGCTTTTGACGAATGCGGTGAAATATGGCCTGAACGGCAGCGTCGGCGGGACCGTCCACGTCAGCATCAGAAAGAAGGGGGAGGGCAATTCTCTGGTGGTCGAGGATGAAGGCTCCGGTTTCGACCTGAACTCTGTACGCGGGACGTCCTCGGGACTGCGGCTGGTCGAGGGCCTCGCGCGGCAGATCGGCGGAAATTTCGAGGTTCATCGAGGCCCATGTCGATGCACGGTGACTTTTCTCTCAAACCCCGTTGGAGATCGGCGTTGAGAACGGAAACCGTGATGACCGAAGTTAGCTCCGCCGGAGAGTTCGACCGAGCATTCAAACCCCGGCTGGCTTTCTCGCGAGACGACATGGGCGCCGGCCCGGCAACGCGCATGGCCGGTAGGTCGATATTGATCGTCGAAGACGATTACCTGATTGCGCTCGACGCGGAAGCCGGACTGACCGCGGCGGGGTTCTCGCTGGCAGGAACGGCGGTTAGCGCCGACCAAGCTGTCAGCATCGCGCTCTCGACAAGGCCTGCCCTTGTTCTCATGGATATCCGCTTGCTGGGAAAGCGGGACGGAATTGATGCCGCACTGGAACTCTATCGGGACCACGGCATACGAAGCATATTCACAACGGCGCATGGCGACCATGAAGTGAAGCTCCGAGCCGAAGCGGCAAGGCCGCTTGGCTGGGTGCAAAAGCCCTACTCGATAATGGTGCTGGTCGAGGCCATCCGGAATGGTTTTCAAGAGCTCGACCAACAGAACTGAGTAGCGGCTGACCTAGTTGCAACATTGCTGGAGTACATGACGGCTGTCACGTCTCGGCGGGGTCGACCGACGAGGCATGTCGGGCCGCCGCTGTGATCATCCTGGAACCTTGGCCAGACGCACCTTCAATTGCGGCGAGCTTTTGAAGTTTTAAATTCTCCTCTACGTCTGCGCTTCTTGCAACCCGACTTAGAGCTCGGTCACCTGTTTTGCACGGTATGCGACGTTGACCGGTTCGATATGACGATCATCATTTCTGAATCGGGCACAGCCCGTCGCCTCATTCAGCGACGGGCCTACCAGAACTTTGATTAGTTATAGATCTTGATGATCTTCCGGGTGCTCGGCTCCACGAGGACTGTCCGGTTGTGGACCACGACATAGCGATACTTGACGTTGGGAACCTCGCGAAGCTCGACGGTGTCGGGAAGCGCGGCGCCAATGTTGAGTTCGACGCCGGGGACTTCCACGGAAGCGAGGGGCTGCTTGTGCACGTACTCCTGAATGACCGTGTCCTGTTCAGGGGCGATAACGACGTCCTGGGCTGCAGCCACGCCGACACCGGCAAGGAGCAGAAACGAGGCGGCGGCAGCGGTGAAATGCATTCTCATGTGAAAGCCTTCCTGTGAGCTTGGGCACAATCGCCCTGGGTCGAACGTGTGCGAATCCGAAACGTTCCAAGCCCACACTTTAGGCCTGATTCCATCCCGGACTTTGGGCTTGGAATGATGCTGCAAAGGTCTGCGTTCAGCAAAACCAGGGAACCGCCATATGACTGGGGGCGTTGACAGTCGCAATTGGGGAGGAAGCTCATGGAAAAAAGTATTGGCCAGGCACGCTGGTTGCTGGCACCCGTATTCGCGATGGCGATTACTTTCCTGGCGGTCGGCATAGCCCTTGTTTGACGGGGCCACGAGATCTGCGCAGCTATGTCCCTTCCTGCGCGGATAGGGCTCGCCCGCTGCTCGCAAGTGTAGCGAGCGAGCCCTAGAAGAGGCGCCAAGGATTCTTTACACATCGTTAACATAGGTAATTCGGCTTTAGCAGGCCTTGGGTGTTTCTTCAGGAAGATGGGGAAGAGGTGTGGCGCATCGGGAGCGCGAAATGATAGCCTACATTGGCCGAGCCGGAAGAAGCTTCGAGGCTGCAATGATCCTGATCATGGCCGTAGCAGCAATCGGAATCGTCGTAGTCCTCACCACGGGAATTCTCTGAAAACATCAGAGATCACGGCCGCTTTGTGTGCTGATGGCGGCCTCGTCGACTCTGTTTTCGACAGGTCGCTCCAGAAGGTGGCCTGCCAGCGTTTTGTGTCTAGAAGCGACGCCTTCCTCAACTCGTCTCGTTGTGCTTGGTGGGCTCTTGGACCCGGAAAACCGCTCCGTGTGGTTGGGCGCGGCAGGGGATGAGCGAGAGCCTGAATCCTTTGTTCGCAAACTTCGCGCGGTACATCAAAGGTTAGCGACACATTGTGCGCTGTGTCGCATAAGTGTGAGGTCAGCGGCATGTAACGGGCCCCGCTGCTTGGGAGATCACGCGCTCTCGCTCGTTTGGAGATGTTTGATGCTTGACCGCACAATTCGCACGGACACCCTCTACCCGAACGACCTGGATACGCTCCGTGCGGTCTTCGACACGATGTGCCGGGAGTTTGCCATTCTGCCGGACGCCTCGGCGGCCCATTCCATCGCGAGAGAACTGATCAGGCTTTTCCAGAATGGCATGACGGATTCGGCCATGCTGATGATTGCCGTGCGCGCGCGTTGTCAGGGCGACTGGAAAATGGAAGGCAGCAACGCAGCCTGACTTCCGACGGTCAGGTGCGCACGGTCTGGCCCCCAGAGAGGCGAAGCGTTCAGCCAGGAAGCCATGCTTGCGGAGATGTAGATGGCGCGGGCCCGACCAGTTGGGTGACGAAAATCTACGACGAGGCGACTTATCTCGTTGTCACACCTGGATTTCGATCTGGTCGCCGCTTCAGGGGAATCGGAACGGTCCAAAGGAGCGACGAACGTACGTCATGAGGTCCGGCTCGAGCCCGGATTTCTTAAGTCACCGGGGCGAGTCGAGCTCGCCGTTCCTGATGGCATCGGCTGGAAATCTTTCGTCCGATGTCTTTAATTCCTGAAGACAAACGATGTCGTAGTGCGTTTCGCTCAGCCATTTGAGCAGAACCGGCAATCGACCGTTGACGCCGTTCACGTTCAAGGTCGCGACTCGGGTCATCAGAAGCTTTAAGGCGACCTGTTCATAAATGGCGCTCTCCGTTGGCGAGTTCGGCAATCCCGTGTTGCGCGGCCTCAGATCCTCATTCATTGCCTGCAGCCCGTCCGTGGCGGCTGAAGGCATGGTGACAGTGCCTTGCAAGAGGCCATTTTCCTCAGTCGATTCACACCACATGTCGCGATGCTGGCGACCCACGCATCGGACTTTTCAACCAGCACGCGTCGTGCGGCCGGCGAAAGAGGAATAGCCATCCATCACACTCTCGACAGGTACAGCCCGGCTGCTGACGGTTGTGCGGCGATTTTGAAAGGTGGAGCGATATGCCGCTTCGATGCAGTTTTCGCGGCATTGGGGTGCAAGGTGCGCTCCCAACTCGCCCTTGCTGTCGGCGCGAGATGTCGCGAGGAGGGCTACGTCACCGTCGATGAGCACCAGCGGACTTCCGTCGACGGCATGTACGCCATCGGTGATGTTGTAAAAGCGCTGAACCAGATAGCCGTCGCCTTTGGACAGGCTGCGATCGCTGCGTCACATGTCCATAGAGAGCTTACCCTCCCTGCCGTTTGAGCGGTATCAAGCATTGTCTTTGTCTGGGGAACAAGCTGTCATCCCGAAGGTTGGGCACGGCGGGCACCGAGCAAGACAGTTCCTCGCAGGCACTGACATGGCGTTCGACGGAGATGGACCGAAGCTCTCGACCGTGCTGCTTCTTGCCGCATTGGCGGCACTTGCCGGATCAATCACGTTCGCGCCAAACGGGCGCTTGCCGGCCGGGCGGACGGGTGTCTGATGGAGATTGACGGCCTGCAGCCGGACTTTGACATGACCGACCAACCTCCAGCCGACATGCAGTCGGTGCTTCACCAGAACATACAGGCGCTTGTCGACGACAGGCGACAACAGGAGGAGCACGAAGACGTTCAGGTGCGAATTGCAGGCGCCATTTCGCGCTTCGCGGGAAGCATGACCTTTGTCTATTTGCACCTTGCAATTCTTGTCGTCTGGATTGTAGCGAACCTTGGCGCGATTCCCGCCGTCCCAGCTTGGGATCCGACTTTCGTAATCCTGGCCATGGCCGCCTCGGTCGAGGCAATCTTCCTGTCCACTTTCGTGCTCATCAATCAGAACAGAATGTCTGAACACAGCGAACGCCGAGCGGAGCTGGACCTGCAGATCAGCCTTCTCAACGAGCATGAAACCACCCGGCTCATCGAAATGGTGGCTGCGTTGACGGAGCGTCTTAAGGTTTCGACACCCGCCGACGAGGAGCTGCCGCAACTGGCCGAGAATGTCGATCCCCGGCAGGTGATGACGCAAATCCAGCAAGCTTCCGGAGATCAGGAGGAACCTTGAGCGAAAACGACAATGCCCGGGTCGGGTGGGGCGCCGCAGAGACTGATCCAACGAGAGCTCACCGCGAGGAACATTCGCTGCAGTTCAAGGTTCGGTTGCAGGCCTGCAATCCTCCATCATTGTCTGGGCCTTGAGGCTGACAAAGCAGCTTCAGCCCGCCTCGGCCTTGCCCGAGGCGGGCTTTCGTGGCTCCGTCGCGAACCTGCGGCGGGTAAGGCTTCGAATTCAGCTAACAAAAGACCGATGCGTGTCAGATGGAACCAAGTTGACGCCGAAGTCGTGGTCGTGCGACTTGGGGAAATCCCGATGAGCGATGGCGCTGTTCTGATCGTCGAAGATGGGACGATGATCCTGCTCGACCTCGGGTCAGCTTTGGAGAACCTGGCTTCCAGGTCGACAGCGAAAAAGCGGCCGAGGCGCTGGCTGCATTCGGCCTAATCCCAAGAGGTTCGAGGCCGTGCTCACCGACATCCGCTTCGGGGTGGAGGTCGCTCGGCATTATGGAGGTCCAACTCGACAATGCCAGGTATCAGTGGGGACAGCGCGGTTTTTCTCAATTTGTAAAGGCGCACCAAGGTCTGGAACCTCACACCCCGGGATCGGACCTTGGCTCTGACTGTTCACTAAGCGGCTTACTCCGGTCGATTTGGCTTTGTGCTTCGTTCTACGAAGACGTGAGGAACATTCTTTGCCGTCCAGCGTTAGGGCGCGCGCCGGACAATGCTTGTTGTACAATCCTTGTTCTCCGGCATCAGAGGCTGGTATCAACAGCTTCAGGCCGCCTCGGCCCCGTCCGAAGCGGATGGCGCGGGAGTTGAGATGCGATGCATAGAGATGCCTTCACCCCAACAGAACTTGCCGTACTGAGCCGCGTCCTTGCACGCAGCAATCTCAAAAACGAGACCGAAACCGAGCGAGAACAGCGCGCATCGCATCCTGGCTTATTATCAAGCCGGGATCACGGACGAGAACGAACTTGAACAGCTTTCCCGACAACCCCTGGGAAGGTGAGGACTAGTCTCCGTCTTCAGAGCTTCCGCCTCGTGACCGTCCTGGAAAGTACACGTCGCGATAGAGTGCCAGTTGGATTTGTCTTCCTGCAGGCAAGCTCGTCGAGCTTTCGGTCGAGTTCGTCAAGCCGTGAGCGATGCTCGCGGGGCATGTCCGCATCAGTCGGCAGATCCAGCAACTGGCGAAGCTGGCGACGGCTGGCGTCCGACGAAATCCACTGACGTATAAGACGGGCTATTGCCTTCTGTTGCGGCTTGCCGATTTCTTCCATGTTGGAACCCGAGCTTGTCCGTGGGTTCGAACTTGGCGGGCCGCTGATGGTTCCCTTTCATGCATACAAACAGTAGCGGTTGAGCAACCGCGGCGCGGTGCGGACATCGGGTTTGAATTCATCTCATCAATCTGATCTCAAGTGAGAGGCTCAACCGCAGAATCTTGTCGCCATTTTCGTCACGCACCTCGACAAACAATTGCTCTCCGTCGACGCTTTTCAATGCATCTCTCGTCAGATCGACAAGGCCCTCGAATCCGACGCGGCGGATCTCTTCGATGCCACCGCATTCGACACCTATCTCATCCTGCAAGACTATATCGCGATCGCCGCTGTCGAAGAAAAAACGTGCCATCGAGAGCTTCCGTCACAACTAAGCTGCGGGGTTCTTTTGGTGCAGGTAGGTCGTGTCGAAATCTCCTGCATGGGTGAGGCCGGGCCAGTCGGTTGCATGCACTCGCGACCCCGTGGTGGCGATGAGGCCTTCACGTCGTAATTCCTGAAGCGTTCGGTTGACGTGAACCGTTGACAACCCCAATGCATCGCCAAGGGCTGCCTGGGTGATGGGAATATCCGCAACGTGATCCTGAATGCGTCCGACCGATCGCAAGCGAAAGATGAGTTCGCATAGAATGTGAGCCATGCGGGGATAAGCCTCCCGTCTCCCTACATTGGTAACCCACTCCCTGTATATTGCGGCGTCGATCAGCGTCGACCGCCAGAAAGCGGTAGCGATGCGAGGGTGCTGGTCGCAAAGGTTGCGTAGAACGTCGTGTCGCATGAAGCCCATTCGGGCTGGCGTCAGGGTCGAGAAATTGCAATCCATGACAGACAGATGCAGCCCGTGCAGATCCGGAATGTCCCCGGCGACGAAGAAAGATGTGATCTGTCGCTTTCCATCGCCGGTGTATTTGGTGGAGCCGACCAAACCATCCAGAACCACAAACGAGTAAACGGGATGGTCGCCCTCCCGCACCAGGTCGTAATTGGCCGAAAAATCCTTCTCCTGGATCGGTATGCTTTTCAAAATCGCAATTTCAGCCTCTCGAATCTCCGAGATGGTCTGAAGCTTGCGGACAAGTACATCCGAGGATGAAGTGGGAGACAAAATGGCCACCTAGCTGATTTTGCCTACCGAACTTTTATCCATGCCAAAAGTTCCGGATAGCGGTGAAGGCTTCCGAGCCGGCTACCGTCGCGTGGGGTCCCAGTTCTGCGCTTCCTCTTAGGATCTGTTTGACGGAACGCGATCAATCGTACGCGCCTCCACTGCCTGGCCCCTTCAATGCGCACCACAGGAACAGGGTTGCTCCGCTGACGTTCACCACTGGGTGCAAGGTGAGGTTTCAGTGAACAGACCGATTTCGCGGACGGAAACTATCGAGGAGGCCGATCATCCGTCGAATGACAGAAAACGTCCGGGAGAACAGGGCGTCCCGCCTTCTGCGGCAATTGCGGCGGCGCTGGCCGACTCGCTGGAGGAGGGTCCGAACAAACATCTGGTCCATATCACCGCCTCGGAACGCAGCGCCGAAGAAATCGCCGGGGCTTTGCATCAGTTTCTGCCGAGCGCGGACATCATCTTCCTGCCCTCATGGGACTGTCTGCCTTACGACAGGGTGTGGCCGACACGCGCCAATATGGGGCGGAGGCTTTGCGCGCTCCGTGAGATCGCAAGCGAGCCCAAACGTGCGCGCGTCGTGGTTCTGTCGATCGAGACCACTCTGCAGCGAGTGCCCCCCGCACCAGTCATCGCCAGCGGCTTCACAATCCTGGAGCCCGGACAAAGGTTCGACCCGGATGATTTCCGAACGAGAGCCGAGGCGGTCGGATACGGTGTCGACGAGAGAGTCGATGAACCGGGAGAGATAGCCTTTCGGGGCGACCTCATGGATATTTTTCCCGCCGGCGCCCATCACCCCGTTCGCGTCGTCCTCGGTCCGGATAGCCGCATCCGAGAACTCAGGACATACGACCCGATCAGCCAGCTTAGCGAACGACCGCGTGAGTCGATCACGGTTGGACCGGCGTCCGAACTGATTTTTGAAGCGGGGAACCATCCCGAGTTGGCGGCCATGCGCGCGACGTCGATGGAAGATCGCCTTGTCGCCTTGTATGTCGGTATGCCATCAGTATTGGATCTGGCATCCAGCGCCTGTGTCTCCTTGCCAGAAGGTCTCGAGGGCCCGCCGCTCGATCGGTTCCTGGACCTGATCGAAGACGCACGTCGTGCCAGGCGAGAGGTTACCGGGCCAGAAAAGCCCCTGCCGGCACAGTTTTACCTGTCGCGTGGGGAATGGGACGCCGTAGTTCGAAAACACTGCAGAACAAATGCTACTGTTTCGGCCACCCGAGTTGCCAAATTCTATCAGCAAGCGCGATCCCGGGATCAATTCGCCGAGTTCGTCGAAAGGCAGACAAGGTCGGGCGTCAGCGTGGTGTTCACGGGAGAGGCCCCTGAACTGCACCGAGCGGATCGTCTGCTCGATCGGAAGCTTGGCCGGCGCATGGAAGCGGCGGCGGACTGGCCGCAAATCCGTTCGGCCGAAAGCGGCTCTCTTCTCAAGGCTGAATTCGTCATCGACGACGGGTTTGTCGACGAGCAATCCTGTGTCGCGGTGGTGACGGCGACCGACCTATTTGGTCCTGCCTTGAAGGCAAACGGCAGCGCGGCCAGCCTGCTCGAACCCGAGTTGCGCATTGGCGATGTCGTCGTCCATGAGGACCATGGCCTGGCCGTGCTCGTGGCGGTCGAACAGGTCGACTTGGCCGGGCAACAACAGGATGTCGTCAGGCTGGAATACGATGGCGGAGCTTCCTTGCTGGTTCCGGTCGATGAGTTTGGGCTTATATGGCGCTACGGGTCGGAGCCCGGTGCGGTGCCGCTCGATCGCTTGAACAGCGACGGGTGGCTCAGCCGACGCAAGGCTGCGTTGCGCGAGATCGACAGGCTAGCCAGGGGCCTGGTGGGCCTTGCCAAGGCCAGGTCCAGCCAGCCAGCCGAGATCATAAAACCTTCCCGCCAGGACCTGGCCCGGTTTGCGGCGAAATTTCCCTATACGGAGACTCCCGACCAGGCTGCCGCCATCCACGACGTGCTCGACGACCTGTCGTCTGGGAGAACAATGAACCGGCTTGTCTGCGGCGATGTCGGTTTCGGCAAGACTGAAGTGGCCCTGCGTGCCTGCGCCGCCGCAGCCCTCTGTGGGAAACAGGTTGCGGTAATAGCGCCGACAACGGTCTTGGCACGGCAGCACTACGAGACGTTCAGCCGCCGATTTGCGGGAACTGGCCTCGAGGTCGCCCACCTTTCAAGAATGATCGGAGTGGCGGAGGCGAGAACGGTCAAGGAGCGGCTGCGGAGCGGCCAGCTCGCCGTGGTTGTGGGTACGCAAGCCCTGGCTGCCAAGAGCGTCATCTTCGCCAATCTGGGACTGCTGGTGATCGACGAGGAGCACCGGTTCGGCGTCAAGTTGAAGCAGGCGCTGCGGAACATGGCGCCCCGCCTTCATACGCTGAGCATGAGCGCCACCCCGATACCGCGGACGCTACAATCGGCGATGTCGGGTGTCCAGGAGGTCAGCGTCCTCAACTCTCCGCCCGCCAAAAGACGCCCCGTCCGCACGATCCTGGCGCCCTTCGATCCAGCTTCGGCTAGAGCCGCCCTTTTGCGCGAATTTCGCCGGGGCGGACAGAGCTTCCTAGTGGTTCCGCGCATCGAAGACATCGATCCGGTTCGCCAGCAGCTAAACAGACTGGTGCCGGAACTCGCGGTCAAGACGGCGCATGGCGCAATGAAAGGGAGACGGCTAGACGAAATCATGGTGGGATTCGCTGACGGTGACGGCGACGTCCTGTTGAGCACAGACATCATCGAGAGCGGCCTCGACGTACCGCGGGCCAACACCATCCTGATCTGGCGGGCGGACAGATTCGGTCTGGCACAGTTGCACCAGCTTCGCGGCCGAGTCGGAAGGGGAGCGGTGCAGGCCATTGCCTTTCTTCTGACCGAGCCTGGCGTCGAACTGGCCGAAGGCACAAGAGCTCGACTTTCGACCATGATTGCGCTCGATCGGCTTGGCTCCGGCCTCGCGATCAGTCAAAGAGACCTCGACCTGCGCGGGGCAGGAGACCTCTTCGGCGAAGATCAAGCCGGGCACATGAAGCTGATCGGAGCGGGCCTTTATCAGCATTTTCTGGAGCGGGCTGTCTCGCTGGCTGGAGGTGGGGCCAATCCCGACAAGCAGCTTGCCGACATCAACGGCCCCGGCAATGGGGCCTTTCCCGCAAGCTACGTCAGCGAGCCCACGGTGCGTGTCGGCCTTTATGCGAGGCTGTCTCACATGACTTCGGAGACGGACCTCGACGCATTCGGCGAAGAGCTTGAGGATCGCTTTGGAGAGATTCCCGGCGAAGTCGCGGATTTTCTGGAACTCACCAGGTTGCGCATAGTCGCGGCGGAACTGGGCGTCAGCAAGATCGATGTGGGGCCCGAAGCCATCGCGATCACCTTCCGTAAGAAACCGGTGGCATCCGAATGGCGCTTCAAGAACGCACAGGGCTTCGAGTTCCGCAACGGTCGATTGATTTTCAGGCCATCGATCCCGCCTCGCGGTTCAGATATCGATGCCGTCCGCGCGGTGCTCGGCGCCTTGCGTGCCAGGGCCGCCAGCCGACTATCCAGGCGCGATCGGTTCCCGGGCGACTAAGGCCGAGGCAGGGACTGTCGACCAAGGGAAACATCGATGGATAACGAAGGCGCGTCCGGTCTCCACGGTGATAACCCGATCGCCGTTACCGATCGCGCTATGCCTGATGTAAAGGAATTGGCTGCGATAGCCTTCCAACGGACGCGAATGCCGATGGCGGTAACTGAAGCCACCCAGAAAAATCTTCCTATCGGAATTGCTCGCCTATGTGCCCGCCCTCGGTGCGGCGCGGGCCGCCCAGCGCTGAGGCCTACGCACAGCCGCGCGCTTCCGCCGCTCACCAAATCTTGAAGCCGCGGTTGGAACAGACCGTCCGGCTTCAGGTTAGCAAACTTGCCTCGCCGCAGGCGCAAGACGCCCGCGGGCGGCTATCCCAAGACCTCGCAGGAATGATCATGAAGACCCATCAACTGCCGCACGTCACCGCTAGTGGGCCGCTCGTCATCATCACGGCGGCGGTGCTGGCGTCCGCGATCGCCTTCTATTACTTCGCGGCCCCGTTGACCGGGGTAACCGGATCCGCCGGAGCCATGCTCGTGCTCATCGCCAGCTTGGCGCTTGCGCTGGACGGCCTCGTCTTGCGCTTCAGAAATAGCGGGCCCGTTTTCATCCTGGCCTGGATCTTGGGCCTTCTGGGAGCGCTCGGCACATTCACTGCCGCCGTCTTTCTCCACGCTTGGTGGCTCGTGGCGGTCGTTGCCGTTGTGCTGGCCGGACTGTTGATCACGCTAGGTTTCCGCCAGACCAAGACTTAGGACACAACCATGAGAACTGCTGTCTTCCGCTCGGCCCTGAGCTTTGCCGTCTTTCTGTTGCTGGCGTTTGGCCTTCATCCCGTCTCTGCCCAAAATGACAACAATTCACCCGAGTCACAACCGGGCGGCATACCGGATGCCGCTAAACAGCCGAAAGAGACGAGCGGGGGCAGCAATCCTTCGGCCGTGGATCCAGGATCGCCGAAGGAGGCGGCAACAGCCCCGCTGCCTGCGCCCAAGCCAATTCCGCTGATCCCGCCTGGACCGACCTGGAACAGCTTTCACGGCCAACTCAACGGCCAAAAGTATTCGCCGCTCACCCAGATCACCGTGCGAAACGTCGGCTCGCTGCGTAAGGTATGGGAGGTGCATACCGGCGATATGTCGGATGGCTCAGGCGCATTGCCGGCGTCCGTCTGGTCCGCAACCCCCATTTTCGCCAATGATACGCTTTATATCGGGACCCCCTTCTACGGGGTGCTGGCGCTCGATCCCGGCACAGGGGCGATCAAGTGGAAGTTCGAGTCCAAAACCACCTTGAAAGCCTTGACACAGCCGGCTCTCAAGAACCGAGGCGTCGCTTACTGGGAGAGCAAGAAGCCCATTGCGGGCGAGGGCTGTCAGAAGATCGTGTATCTCGGCACCATGGACGCGCACCTCTTCGCGCTGGACGCCGATACCGGACAGCTCTGCAAGAAATTCGGCTCGGCTGGCGTGCTGGACGTGAACCAGTGGAACGATGTCAATGCCAAGTTTCCGCTGTCGCTCTTGCAGCCGCCGACCGTGGCGGGCAATCATGTCATCATCGGCTGGGCCGGCAAGGATTGGGCCTATGCCGAGGCGCCTCCCGGCACGGTGTTCTCGCTGGATCCGCAGACGGGCGCGCGACAGTGGTCGTTTTCGGCGCTGCCGTCGCGGATCGCCAGACGCACCGGCACCGCCAATGTCTGGACGGCAATGTCCGTGGACGAAGGGCTTGGGCTTTTGTACCTGCCAGTCTCCAGCCCGTCGCCGAACTATTGGGGCGGCAACCGTACCGACCCGATACCGCTTGCAACGTCCACCACCGCCCTGGACCTGGAATCCGGCAAGGTCGTCTGGTCGCGACAGTGGGTTCATCACGACATCTGGGATTACGACATCAATTCGGCGCCCACGCTCATGGACATCACTGTTGCGGGCAAACAGATTCCCGCCCTGATGCAGGCGACGAAGATGGGCTTTCTGTTCGTGGTCGACCGGCGCACCGGAAAAGACGTCTGGCCGATCGAGGAGCGCCCCGTGCCTGCCGGAGACGGTGCCGTGCAAAGGGAGGTCTACGCCCCCACCCAGCCATTTCCGACCAAACCCGCGCCGCTGCTGGACCAGTCCAGAAAGCCACCAATCTGGCGAATAGCTGATGTCGTCGGCCTGGGCGAGTGCAGCCGGTTATGGGACAGCCTTTCGTACCGTGGCATGTACAGCCCGCCCACCCTCAAAGGCGACGGCGTGCTGGCTTACCCGGATTCGGCGGGCGGAGTGCAATGGGGTGGGGTCGCATTCGATCCTAACACCCAAACTGCGGTGGTCAATTTCTCGCACGTCGTCCAATCCATAAAGCTCTATCCCCGCGCCGAATACGAGCGGCTTGCTGGCAATTCCGGCAATGAGCAGGGCTACTATCCACAGGAGGGCGCACCGTACGGCATGTCACTGCGAAACGCTCTCAATTGGCTTGGCATGCCCTGCTGGGCGCCGCCCTTTGGAGAAATCGCGGCCATCGACATGACCACCGGCGACATCAAGTGGCGCCGGCCGATGGGGGCGTCGCAAAAGTGGGGCTTCTATATGCCCGAAGACCTCGGCTCCGTGACGATTGGCGGCCCCGCGGTGACGGCAAGTGGTCTGATCTTCATCGGCGCTTCCATGGACGCCAAGGTACGCGCCTATTCGCTCGCCAGTGGCAAGGAACTGTGGTCCGACATCGTCCAGGCGCCCGCCGTGGCCAATCCGGCCGTGTATGAATATCACGGCCGCGAATACGTCGTGTTCGTTGCCGGCGGCAACACCATTCTGAAGCATCAGGTCGGTGATCAGGTTGCCGCTTACGCTCTCCCGGGGCCGTAGCCACGAAATGCCGGTCTTGTCGGGACCGTTGGCAAGCCCATGTTGGGGGCGCTGCAGCGCTGTGATCGTGTCGCGGATTCAACATCGGCCACGCCGGGAGGCCGTGAAGGGTTGGTTCGAATGAGAGCTGGGAACCGCCAAAGCGCAGGGATGGCGCTGTGCAGGGCGCGCAGGGGCGAGGTCGAAGGACGCGCCTGGGAAACGTGCGATTGCCACCAAGCCGCCATGGCGCGCATCTCGCGAGCCGTCCCCACCTTGTTGGGCATGTCGGCGATTTTGACCGGGTGTTCGGGAGGGGTGTTGGACCCGCAGGGACCAATCGCGGCCGGCAACGCCAAGATCCTGCTCAACTCCCTGGCCATCATGCTGGTAATCGTGATCCCGACATTGGTTGCTTTGCTTTTTTTCGCCTGGAAATACCGAGCCTCGAACAGCCAAGCCCGCTACGATCCCGAGTTTGTCTACTCCGGTCGCATAGAGCTGATCGTCTGGGGTATTCCAACCTTGACGATCCTCTTCCTGGGGGGGCTTATCTACTACGGATCACAGCACCTCGATCCGCGCACGCCGATAGCCTCCGATAAGCCGCAGCTCAACGTCCAGGTCGTGGCGCTCGACTGGAAATGGCTCTTCATCTATCCCGACCAGCAAGTCGCCACCGTCAACAATCTGGTCATCCCGGCTGGTGTGCCCGTGCATTTCACATTGACTTCCGCCAGCGTCATGAACGCGTTCTTCATACCCCAGCTCGGCAGCATGATCTACGTCATGAATGGCATGCGGACGGAGCTGCACCTGCAGGCAGACCATGTGGGCACCTACTATGGGCAGTCGGCGCATTTCAGCGGCGACGGCTTCTCGGACATGCATTTCCTGGTGCATGCGGTTCCCGCGCGGGAATATGGCGCGTTCCTGTCCGGCCTGAAGGCTGATACCGGCGTCTTGAACGCGGACCTCTACCGCAAGCTGGCGCAACAAGGCTCCGAAGTGCCGGCGTCCGTGTTTGGTCATGCACAACAAGGCTTGTTTGATGCCATCGTGCGCCAGGCGCTGCCCCCGGGCCCCGGTCGGGCCAAGAACCAGTCCGGCGGCGAGCCGGCCATCAGGCCCAAGGCAGCGCCGTCGCCCACCGGTTCGGCAAGCCCAACACCGCAGGAACGAGAGGAGGCGAACGATGCTCGGTAAGCTCGACTGGTCGGCCATTCCGTTTGACCAGCCGATCCCACTTGGAGCGGCGTTGATCGTGTTTATTGCCGGCCTCGCCGTGCTGGGCTGGATCTCGCTTAAGGGATACTGGCCTTATTTGTGGCATGACTGGATAACGTCGGTCGATCACAAGCGCATCGGTGTCATGTACATCGTGCTTGCCATGCTGATGTTGCTGCGTGGCTTCGTTGACGCAATCATGATGCGTACTCAGCAGCTGTTTGCGATTCACGGACCCGGTTACCTGCCGCCCGAGCACTTCAATCAGATATTCTCGGCCCACGGGACCATCATGATCTTCTTCGCCTCGATGCCGTTCATGATCGGACTGATGAACTTCGTTGTGCCGCTGCAACTGGGAATACGTGATGTGGCCTTCCCCACCCTCAACTCGGTCAGTTTCTGGCTGACGGCGACGGGCGCCCTCCTGGTCAACATGTCCCTGGTCGTCGGCGAGTTCGCGCGTACCGGCTGGCTGCCCTATGCGCCACTTTCCGAGCTCGCATATTCGCCCGGGGTCGGTGTGGACTACTATCTGTGGGCGATCCAAATATCCGGCGTCGGGACCCTTTTGACCGGCGTGAACCTGGTTACCACCATCTTGAAAATGCGTGCCCCGGGCATGGGCTATCTGCGCATGCCAATGTTCTGCTGGACATCGCTGGCCGCCAATCTCCTGATCGTGGCTGCCTTCCCGATCCTTGCCGCAACGCTGGCGATGCTGACGCTCGACCGTTACCTCGGCTTTCATTTCTTCACCAACGAAGCCGGTGGGAACCAGATGATGTTCGTCAATCTCATCTGGGCCTGGGGCCACCCGGAAGTGTATATCCTGGTGCTTCCCGCCTTCGGTGTGTTCTCCGAAATCTTCTCCACGTTTTCGTCGAAGCCGCTGTTCGGCTACCGCTCGATGGTGACGGCGACGATGTTCATCTGTCTCGTGTCTTTCATGGTCTGGCTGCACCACTTCTTCACCATGGGCGCGGGCGCAAATGTAAATACGGCCTTCGGCATCGCCACCTCGGTGATCGCTGTCGGGACGGGGGTGAAGATCTACAACTGGCTCTTCACCATGTATGGCGGGAAGATCCGCTTCGACACCCCAATGCTTTGGGCGCTTGGCTTCGTCACCACATTCACCATCGGCGGAATGACCGGCGTTCTGCTTGCCGTCCCGCCAGCCGACTTTGTCCTTCACAACTCGCTCTTCCTGGTGGCGCATTTCCACAACGTGATTATCTCAGGCGTTCTCTTCGGCGCGTTCGCCGGCTTCACCTTCTGGTTTCCAAAGGCGTTCGGCTTTCGCCTTCACGA
The DNA here is from genome assembly GCF_006439515.1 of Mesorhizobium sp. B3-2-1. Lineage (NCBI taxonomy): Bacteria > Pseudomonadati > Pseudomonadota > Alphaproteobacteria > Hyphomicrobiales > Phyllobacteriaceae > Mesorhizobium > Mesorhizobium sp. B3-2-1. Next base: position 51,245 of record NZ_VFTI01000006.1, read on the forward strand.
GGGCTGGGGCAAGGCGGCTTTCTGGTTCACGCTGCTCGGCTTCATCCTCGTCTTCGCACCGCTTTACGTGGTGGGTCTGCAGGGCATGACGCGCCGGTTGCAGCATATCGAGGTGGACGCCTGGGTACCGTGGATCGTCATCGCGGCGGCCGGTGTCGCGGTGATGCTTGTTGGAGCGGCGTGCCAGATCGCTCAGCTCTTACTGTCGATCAGGGACCGTGACCAGCTTCGCGACGACACGGGCGACCCTTGGGACGGGCGCTCGCTGGAGTGGTCCACACCGTCGCCTCCGCCTCCATTCAACTTTGCGCACCAGCCGCATGTTGAAAACCAGGAGCCCTATTGGAGCATGAAACAACACGCGATCGAAGGCCAAGATCCAAAGACGGACAGGCAGTACGAGCCGATCGACATGCCCAAGAACAGCCCGACGGGTTTCGTGTCAGCCTTCTTCGCGACGATCATTGGGTTCGCACTCATCTGGCACATATGGTGGCTGTCAATCCTCGGGTTCCTCGGCGCCTATGCCACATTTGTCGTGTTCGCCTGGCGCGACCAGGCCGAGATCGTGATCCCGGCCGAGGAGGTCGAACGGATCGACCGCGATCGCACGGCCGCGCAAATCGCCAGGCTGCGGCGCAGGGAACAACTGACATGAGTGACCACTTCGACACGATGCCCAGCGACATCGCCGCTGGAAGTGCCAGACGCGATCCCTACGTGCTGGGCCGTTCGAGCGGGCAGGGAGAAGGGCGCTCACGACACCAGGGTGCCACCGGACACGGCGAGGGCGGTCCCGCCTCGAAATTTGTAACCGTCACCTACGGATTTTGGATCTTTCTCCTGTCCGATATCATTATGTTCTCGGCGTTTTTCGCTTCGTACGCGGTGCTAGCGAATGCAACCGATAACGGGCCGACCGGCAAACAGCTGTTCGACTTCACACGCGTTGCCATTCAGACCGGACTTCTGTTGACCTCGACCTTCACCGCAGGCTTGGCCTCCCTGGCGGTCGAAAGACGTTCGATGATCCGCACACAGGCGTGGCTCCTGGTCACCGGCGTGCTTGGCGCGTTGTTCCTGCTCCTCGAGGGACAGGAATTCATCACCATGATCGGGGAGGGTGCCGGTCCCGCCCGAAGTGCGTTCCTGTCGGCCTTCTTCGCATTGGTCGGCTGCCATGGCGTCCATGTGGGGCTTGGGATCCTGTGGCTTGGAACCATGATGGCCCAGCTTTGGGTGAAGGGCTTTCGGGTCGAGATCTTACGCAGGCTCCACTGCTTCAGCCTTTTCTGGCATGCCCTCGACATTATCTGGGTCGCCATTTTCAGCCTGGTTTATCTGCTGGGAGCATCACAATGACAGACGAGACCGTCTCATCCGACGCCTCCAGGGACACCCGCGATACCGCCCCCGGTGAGGAGACGATCGCGCGCAACGAGCCCGCGGCTGGACTGCCGGGATATCTACTCGGCTATGGCCTCGCGGCCTTGTTGACTGTGGGGTCCTTCATCGCCGCCAGGACGGAGTTGATCTACCAGCCCGCGGTGATTTCCGCGCTGGTCGTGCTGGCCCTTGCACAGATTGGCGTGCATCTGGTTTTCTTCCTGCATCTGACGAGCGGACCAGACAACACAAACAACATTCTGGCCCTCGCCTTCGGAGTGTTGATCGTCGCGCTGATAGTACTCGGTTCCATCTGGATCATGGGACATCTCGACCAGAACATGGCGCCGATGAAGTCGCAACAGCTTGCCTTACTACCCCTTTGTTCTGCCGTACGCCTTCGGCTGACGTCGGCCATGGCCCGTCCGGCGGGCTGATAAGAGCAAGACACCGTCGCAGAGGCGAAACGATTGGATGGCAAGCGGCGAACCGGAGAACGACAGGACGCATCGACGTTCGACCCGAAGAACAGTGAAGGAGGAACTGATGATCCCCGAATGGCTGCATTGGGTGTCCCTGCTTTCGTTGCTGGCCGGCGTTCTATCTTCGATCTGGATAGCACTAGACGAGTTCCGAAATCCGCGAGAGATGTGGATCATGAACCTCGTTTGGCCGGTCTGTGCCCTCTTCGGTTCCGGCTTCGTTCTTTTCGTCTATCTGCATGCCGGCCGGTCAGGTTCGAAGGCCAGAGGGGAGCGGCCGGGCGGCGCAAGAAGGGCAGGCTCCGACAAGCCGGTTCTTTCGCCGATGGCGATCGCAAAGGCTGCTTTTCATTGCGGAGCCGGCTGCACCGTGGGCGATGTCATCGCCGAGACGCTGGCGCTTGCGTTCCCGACCGTCCTGTTGTGGCTGGGCTGGAAAAGCCTGTTTGCTGAAAGAACGATTTCGATCTGGATCCTGGACTACATCTTCGCCTTTGTCCTGGGCATAGCTTTCCAATATTTTACCATCAAGCCGATGCGACAGCTGTCTGTGACGCAGGGATTGCTACAAGCGCTCAAGGCCGACGCTCTGTCGCTGACGGCCTGGCAGGTTGGCATGTACGGGCTGATGGGCCTCGGGCAGCTTTTGATTTTTGAACCGGCCTTCGGAACACGGCTGGAAGCCAACACGCCTGAGTTCTGGTTTTTGATGCAACTGGCCATGCTGGGCGGCTTTGCAACCAGTTATCCCGTTAATTGGTGGCTCCTCAGAAAAGGCGTAAAGGAAGTAATGTAGGCGGGCGCAAGCCATGGTCCGCTGCCGCTGCAACCAGATGCTTGGTCCGATCCTCGCGACCGCGGATGTCGATGCAGAACACCTGATAGGAACTCGCGGCAGACTCGACCGACTTGCGCAGGTCTCGCACTTCGTCTGAGGTCACCGCGCCGCCTTGCTGCCCCGGGCAGCTGGCGACTGCCGCAATCCGACCGTCCGAAAGTTTGATCCAAATGACGTCATCGCCAGTGAGTTCGGGCTTTCAGGCGTGGACGCAGCGTGCCCGCCGTTGAGGATGATGCGCAAGAGAGAAAGCGGCCGTCGGACTGGACGATGCCGTCGCCTTTGAGCGATGGAAAAAGTCCTTTCACGCCGACGCCCCCGCTTGGTGCATGCCGAGCATTGGGCGGCATAGACTGCCTGTCCGGCACTAACGACGTCCTGGTCTGGAACCTCAGTGCTTTCCAGCGCGGTAGCCGGGAGTGACCTCAGATAGGTTGCGATCGCCTGCAAATCTTCGTCGGTCCTCTGTGTCCCACGATCCCAGATCCGCACGCCGGTCCCAGTCAGGCTATGAGCGGGATGAGATTAGTTTCGGTCATATCCGGAGTTTTCGAAATAGTGTGAGCATTCTGTCGGTGTGATGCGGTTGAGAATTTGGCCGATCGCGTCGCAAACGGTTTGGAAGGTGCGGCTTGCTGCCTTTCTCAGCCAGTGCTTGAGTTTTGAAAAGAGCTGTTCGATCCCCGGTTCCGAGCAAGAATGAGCCCAGGCGACGCATGGGCAGCGCTCTCTGGTCGGAGGTTTGCGGAGCGTCAGCGTCTCCTGGGCGGTCGGCGACGTTTCTGCGACCAGATTGGCTTGAGCGCATCGGAATTAGATCCTGCGTGCTGCCGGCACGTCTCCGATTCGAGTTGCTCGAACTTCTTCACGCCGGCGGTTCCAAAGGGGCTCATTTCCCTAGTTGTGGAGCCTCGCCAGGTTGACCAGATAGTATCTGAGGCTGCTATGAACGATCTTCCAATCCTCACCCTGGGAATGATCCTGCTTACCGCTTCTTTGGTGGCGATGATTTCCAGACGGCTGCGGCTTCCTTACAGCGTCGGGCTTGTCGCGGCAGGTATCGCCCTTGGCTTCACGCCCGGCGTTGTCGCACTCCCCCTCAGTCGGGATTTGATTTTCACAGTGTTTTTGCCACCGCTAATCTTCCAGGCGGCACTCGCGATCGAATGGCGTCGTTTTCGCCTGAACCTGCCGGTCACCATTCTGCTCGCGTTCCCCGGCGTCGCGATAGCCGCTGCGGTGGTTGCGAGCGGCATGCATCTACTGCTCGGATGGACCTGGATCGGTGCCGGGCTGTTCGGCGTGCTGATAGCCGCCACCGATCCGGTGTCGGTTATCGCGGCCTTCAAGGAGATGAAGGTTCAACCCCGCCTCGCTCTGCTTGTCGAATCTGAAAGTCTGCTCAACGACGGCGCAGCCGCTGTTGGCTTCGGCATCCTGGCGGCAATCCTGGCAGGCGCCGACGCAACGCCCCTGAGCATTGTCGGGTCGCTGTTCTGGACGGTCGCGGGTGGGATTGCCTCCGGCGCGACAGTGGCAGCCCTGCTCCTTCTGATCGCCGGCCGGACCGAAGACCATCTTGTTGAGATAACCCTCACGACCATCGTCGCTTACGGTTCGTTCCTGCTTGCGGAGGATCTTGGCATGTCCGGCGTGCTGGCCACTCTCACGGCGGGCCTGATTGTGGGCAATGTCGGTTGGAAAGGCGCTATTTCCGCCAACGCAAGAAGTCACGTTCTGGCATTCTGGGAGTACGCGGCCTTCCTGGCAAATTCGATCGTGTTCATCTTGATCGGCGGCCATGAAGCTCATCAGCCACTTGGAATATTCGCAGGCACCTCGGCAGTCGCGGTCGTGCTCGTGCTGTTTGGTCGGAGCTTGGCCATCTATCCCTTCGGTGCCCTGCTTGCCGCCACGCGCTTGAAGGTGGATACCCGTTACCAGCACGTTTTGGTCTGGGGTGGGCTGCGCGGCGCGCTCGCCCTGGCCCTGGCGCTCGCACTTCCTGAAAACGTTGCAGAGCGCGGTGAAATAATCGTTGCCGCATTTGCGGTCGTTGCCTTTTCCATTTTCGTCCAGGGCTTGACCATGCCCTGGCTTATCAGATGGATGGGGTTGACCGCCGAAAACGCGGGTTCCGCGACAAGCGATCGCAGCAGGCGATGAAGAGGCCCGACGGCGTTCTCGTATTTGTGACTAATGTGGCCATAGGATGTGACCGGGGCTGGAACGACGATGCCAGGACCGGGACAGCATTGGCCCGTTCACACATGTTGCATGTCACTCCACAAAACAGAACTGTGAGGCGGCGCCATCGTTGGCCGATTGACCCGGCTGTGGCATTGGCCCCGCGCGGGGATTGCGCTTCGATGCAAATGCGGGCGAATATGTGCCTGGCGAAACCGATCGGGACGGTGCTCGAGCAATCAACCGCCCTTGAACAGCCAGCCCCGCCGCTAACAGCGGCCGGGCAAGTCGAACATGCAGAACTGCAACAAACGAGCCAGTGCTTCGGAGCGCTGCCGAAGGCTGGACCTTCTTCGGTTGGCGACGATTTGGAAGCCCTTCCGAGCCGGCGATTGCAGCAGGCTCGGATGAGCCGACAGGCGATCAAGTAGGCGCCATCCGCCCTCCCGTGGCGGCCAGCAGTTGCATGGGCGGCTGCCGGACTGGCGTTTGCGCATCGGCTTCCTTCATGCAACAGTCTACAAGAAGCCACCATCTAGGCGTCCATCATCGACTTCGACGGCTCTCGGCCGATATGTTCTTCAATGCGTTCGTGCCGGCGTCTGTGGCAAAGCCTGGCGGAAGTTCTTGGCATAGTCGGGAGGCATCCTGGGCGGCATCAGCGGTTCATAGGCACCGACCAGCGCTAGGACCTTCGGCTGCGAAGGCCTCGTCGAGCACGGTCTCGATCTGATCGGCCCCGCTTGATGCGAAAACCGCTTCCCCCATCGTTTCCGCGGCTTGGGCAAAATCGATCGCCTGCAGTTCGCAACCGAATTGCGGGTTGCCCAGAAACTCATCTGCTCGCAGGCGATCTGATTGAAATCGTGACATCTTGGAAAGCGGCCGCCGGGCGCCTTGCCGGGGAACCCCGCTCATCCCGAACCGTAACCGCAAGGGTCATGGAGCGTCTGCACCAAGCGGGCTTCTGTAGTTGTGGGGGACATTTCGGGGGGCATGAAGTGTCTTCAGATGTGAGGAAACATCGGCGATCAGCCGTCGTTGACACGCTTGTGAGTGCGAGGACCCCCACTCAAAAGAGGCGCCTTCCGCGCGATGATATCCACTGATTGGAAGACAGCTATTTCGACCTGCGGAATTTCTGAAGAGTCGTCTCCAGCACGAGGAACGAACCAAAGTTCCATGCATTTAGCAGGCTGCGTTCATACACTATTTCTTCTGGGAGCTGGACCATTGTCATCCGGAGGCTACCTCTTGGGCGACCAGGAAACCAATGAAGTTTCCATCGTTGAGCTGATCCCCGCCCTGCGGGCTTTCGCCCGTACCTTCTGCCGTATCCCCGATGATGCCGACGATCTGGTGCAGGAGACACTGACCAAGGGCCTCGCCAATATCGACAAGTTCGAACCCGGGACACGCATGAAGTCATGGCTCTTCACCATCATGCGCAACACCTACTACACCCGGATAAAGATCGCTGCCCGGGAAGCGCCAGGCCTGCTCGACTGTGCATCTTCCAAACCGACTTCGGAAGCCACCCAGGAATGGAGCGTTCAGGGCAAGGAAGTTCACCGCGCGATTCAAAAGCTACCCGAACACCAACGCGAGGTTCTGATGCTGATCGGTGTTCTAGGGGTGAGCTATGAGGAAACGGCCGAGATATGTGGCTGCGCGGTGGGGACGGTCAAAAGTCGGCTAAACCGTGCCCGGGCCAACGTTCTCGAATTGCTTGGGGAGAGTTCGCTGCAGACATTGGTGGAAAGGCGAAACCATCTGTCGGACGGTCAGCTCGATATCGACGGTGACAGCCGCAGATAGTCAGTTCTTCACGTGACGTTTACGTCTCTCGACCAGCGCGTTTTGCAACTCCATCGCCAGTTTGGTCAGCCGGTCCGGTATCCTTTCCTGCTCAATCGCAGATAGGAGAGAAGTGATCTCCCGATCCATAGCCAGACCGAATTCTGGGTCCACCGTATCATCGCTCGAACGAGACATCATATTCTCTTGATAGACAGCAGTCCCTTGGTCGTAGTGTGGTGACGAATGCTCGACATTACAAGGTGAGGTTCGCCGCCGGCACGGTTGCTGGCTAGCCTTGCACAGATTTATTTCCTTAGCCCTATGTCGCCGCGGGCCAAGAATGGGGTGTGACGGCGTTCAATCCTTCGGCAACTGGTTCGCGGCATGGTCCTGATATTGATCGGACTTGATGCGATTGCCATCCAGTCCACGCTCCTCGCTGTGCTGCTTCTTGTCGCGATTGGACAAAACGGCGTTTTCTCCGACCTTGTCCTTGGGCAGGTCGGTCATCGCGCCGGCGCCGGTACCCTTGCCCTGTGTGCCGCGGCCGAAATGTTTTTTGTCGCCGGATGCCATGACTTTCTCCTTTGGATCGGTGACGTTCTTCAGCGCTTCTGGTTCGACGTCCGAACTGGCGGTGCGCGGTAATGTTCCGCCGCCGCGAGCAAGCAGGAAGGCATCGCCATCCCATAACCGAAACGGCTTCTCGCCATTGATGACGACCCGCAATTGGTGAGCTTCGGCCAGACGACTGATATCGGCGCGGTCCAAAAAAAGCGATCCGCGATAAGAATAGTTCAGCAGGGCCAGCCACCCCGGCTGTCTCAGAACGCGTGCAATCTCCTCGAAATGCCGCTCAGCCATGCCGGCCAGAACGAGATAAGGAAAGCAGTCGACCGCCAGCACGCAATCGAAACTGCTGTCGTCGAATTCGGTCAAGTCGAGACCGGAGGTTCGCCGCACCTCGACATTGCCCAGCGCGGCGCACCGCTCAGAGGCGATGGAGATCATCCGCGAGGATATGTCGATGCCGACCATCCGGTTGAAGGAGTTGGAAAGCGCACCTTCGAAACGGCCGATGCCGCAACCAATGTCCAGGACGTCCCGGCCGGTGCCGGTGAAATCCTGCTCTTTGAGCCATGCAGCGATTTCGTCGGTGGTGGCTGACAGCCTGTCCTCATCGCCGAGGGATGCGAGTTGGACGCTTGCTGTTCCCGAAATCGCTGCCGCCGCATCGAAGCTCGATGCCAATCGCGTGACGACAGCGGCATCTGTCTCGTCCTCGTCGCGTGCGTGCCGAACGGCCGCGCCCGTGGCCCGTAACAAGGCGAATGCGCTTGGTTTGCGGCGAAGCAGCCCGGCTACCTCTTGCAGTCTTTCCGCGTATTGAGGAACCGACGGGATGAGATCCAGCACGATCTCCGCCAATTCCGCCGCTCCGATCCTCGTCTGTAGGTAAAGCGCCAGCCTGGCGATGACGGCTTCGGCGCAAACGCCATCCTTCATGCAGTCTTCGACGGCCGATCTCATCGCTGTCCGGCTCTGGGCCGATTTTGGGCCGGTCGCGATCATGGTATCAATTCCGCGTCCAGACCCTGCGCATCGTCCACCTGTCGATGGCGCCCCAGCCATATTTGTAGGCTTCCTGACCGCGCAGGAAATCGAACTCATGCGCCCCCTCGCGGATCGACTCCTCGATCGCGTGGCCGATCAGGATCGCGCCTGGACTCTCTTCGGCATAAGCAGGGTCGAAGCCCCCGAGATAGGCATAGGCGCGACCGCGATGATGAAAGCCGTAATAGACGCCGACGGTTCTGCCGTCGATTGCGAGCAGCCAGCACCGGGCAAGGCCACGAGCGTCGAGCAAGGGAAGCGAGTGCCTGTGGAATTGCTTTACGGCGACGTCGGCCAACACACCACCTCCGCGTCCGGCCCAGCGCGCGTCGTGAAGGCGGATCAACTGATCGAGGAAGGTTTGGGGTTCGCCGCGTGCCGACGACAACGCGGTCCGGCCGCGCCTGGCTGCGGCCTGTCGCGCCCGTCGCAACTGGCGCCTTCGTCGGGAGGGCACACAGCCCGCAAGGGTTTCGTCGCCGGCGATAGCGAGCACGGGGCAAACGCCATGAAGGCCTGGCCGCCCGGCCTTCAGGTCGGGATGGATCATGGCAAGACCGGCAGCGTCTTGCGGCAAATCCGACAAGACCCATTGCGACCATTCAACCGAGAGGATCTTTTCAGCAATTGCGGCTGCGACCAGGGCTTCGGTGCCGGGAACACACAGGATGTCCAGATAGTCGCTGAGCGAAATCCCGACCGGAAGCAATTTCGAGCCCGCGACCCCGTGCTCGAGATAGAGCGGCGCCAGTCCCAACAGATCGCCTCCGTGCCAGACCGCGACCGTCGCCAGGTCGCCCGGCGCGAATGTACGCCACCATGGCACCAGCCAGGCGGGAGATTGAAACGGCGTCGCGGAAGAACTCTGCTCCCACAGTTTCCACCAGTGCGGCGCGAGGCTATCGAATTGCGCCGGATCATCGATGATCTCGCTACGCAGCACAGGCTCGCTCACGGTGTGGTGGCGAGGCGCGCGGCATCGGTGCCAAGTCGCGCCAGTGCTTGATAGGCATCCATGTAGGACGAGATCATTCGTTGCAGCGAAAACCGCCGCCGCGCCTCGGTCCGGCATGCCTCGGCGTCCAGGCTGGGTGCCGCAATGATGGCTTGGGCCATCTCGTCGATAGAGTTGACGAGAAAGCCGGTCCTGCCATGCTCGATCACATCGGGAAGCGCGCCATTTGGAAAAGCCACGACCGGCGTGCCGCAGGCCAGTGCCTCCATGGCGACAAGTGAACTGGTTTCGGCGGCAAGGCTCGGGATGACCAGACAGCGCGCTGCGTTGAGAAAGCGTCGCTTGGCGGTGAAACCGATCGGACCAAGGAAGCGGCGGCGGCCATCGAGTCGAGGTTGGACCTCGTCGCGAAAGTACCGCGTGTGCATTTCGTAGGGATAGACCTTGCCGCCGACAACCAGTGGCACACCCGCCCGTTTGGCTGCCTCCAGCGCCAGGTGAATGCCCTTTTCCGGGCAGACCCGGCTCAGAACCAGTGCAAAGTCGCGCTTAGCTAGCGGCAGACTGAGCGCCTCTATGTCGACGCCATTCGGAATTGGCGCCGCCAGCCTGGCGCCGGGAGGCGCGGTTTTCTGCTGGGCAGCCGAGACGGCGTGGAGCCACAGGTCGTCGCGCGTCGGGCGCAGTGCCTCGGCCGGATACCAGTCCAATGGCAAGTGAAGGGTCACCAACGTCGGGCCATCGGCTGGCAGGTAGGCGTCGAAGTCGATGCCATGCAGATGAACCACGTCGATCGGCCAAGTGGCGCGGGCCGTGGCGATCGCGGTCCGATGAGCCTGCTGCGCGCGGCCCTTTGCCGCTTCGTCGAGCACGCCGCGTTCCGCCGGTGTTTCCAGAAGGGTGCCGCTCGCGCTGGAACCCCGGCAGCCGACGACGACAGACCGGTGACCCGCGTGAACCAGTGCCCGATCGAGCATCGACAGGACCTGCTCGGCACCTCCGACCGCGTCCGGTCCCACAGGCGCGAGGGGATAGGCGACATTGAGGACGGTAAGCGTCATGGCCGGCCGAGCGATTGTGAGGGATGGGCGAGGGCGCTTGCGACCGGCCGCATGTCCTCGAAGCTCGAAGGCAGTGAATTGCGGCGAATTGCGTGGCAACCGCGGGCCACGATTTCCGTCAGCGCATCCGTTGATCGCGGACCGGATCGCATGAGAGCCTCACGCCGCCGAGGCCCGCTGCGTCGGAAGCGAGTCGGACGTCATGCTGGGCGCGTAGCGGCGGACCATCGATGCGCAGAATTCAGCGAATTCCTCGGGCACCAGTGGAGGGCTGGTGTGGTGAGGCATCATTCCACGATGTTCCGGCGTGAAGCAGAAGGTGACCGTGACATCGAAAGGGGCGAGGGCTTCCATCTGTCGGTCGAACCAGTCCAACGCATTCGGCCTGAAGCTGTCGGCCCAGGAAAGCCCCGTGCGCACGTTGGTGACGCCGAGCCGCTTCATCCATGCGACGGCGTCGTCCAGTCGGGGGTCCTCGAAATGAAACCACTGTACCAGCCCCATTGCAGGTGTGTGGCGCAGGAATTCTTCTATCGCCGGCTTCGGCGTACCGTCCTGGCGCAGCAGCCCCATGTGGAAATGACGATAATAGGAGGAGCCCTCCGCTTCGCGATGCCGCGTCGTTGCCCCCCATTCGCGCGGAAGGTCGTAGAGGCTATACCACTGAATTCGTGGTGCGTTGCCGAGCAGCAATTCGGCGGTGCGCTTGAGGCCCCAGACCTGTATTTCCTCGGCCCCGAAGGTCGATATGCCGACTTCGCTGACCCAGATGGGAAGATCGGTGACGGTTGCGATCTCGCCGATCCTCTGCGGCCATTCCTGAATTTGCCACAAGTTCCAGTCAAGAGGAAAGCCGTGTACCGCAACGGCGTCGACGTGGTCCAGTACGCCGAATCCCTTCATGTGCGCGATAAAGTCGGGGTCTATTGGCGAGATGCCGCCAAGCACCTTTGCCAGGGCCGGGTTCTCGGATGCGATCGCATCCGCCGACAGAATTGCCATCCTGGCAAAGCGGCTCCAATCGGGGTCGAGCTCGGGGTCCCAGTGCGATTTGTTGTTGGGCTCGTTCCAGATCATCGCGGCTTCAATCATGGAGCTTTCCTTTCGAAGGGTAAATTGCGCCGCCGCCGGCCGGATCGCCGGCCGCGCGACAGAAATAGACCTCCTGTTCGGGATGCAGAACGATCTCGAAACCCGCGCTGCGCAGCATCGCCTCGGTGCAGGCCCGGTTGGGTATCCACCAGTTGGTCGGATCATCCGCGTAGCGTTGCTCCACGAAATGCAGCTTGGGAAATTCTGGCCGGTCGAACAGATCATGCATCCAGAAGGGATAATTCTCTTCCAGCTCCAACAGATCCGCGCTGCCGCGTTGCATGGACTGAAAAATCATCATGTCGCCGGCGACGTGCTCGCGGATTAAGTCGAGCGCGAGCAAGGGGTGGCGCAGATGGTAAAGCACCCCCATGAACAGCACGACGTCGAATGTCTCGCGCAGGGCACCAACGTCGTAGACCGATAGCTTCTGGAATTCGATCTCGCAATCCGCGATCTCGGCCGCAAAGCGGGCCTGCGCCAGATAGCCCTCGTCGAAATCGATGCCGAGGACACGGGCGGCGCCTCGCCGTTTCATCTCGATTGAATAGAAGCCGGCATTGCAGCCGATGTCCAGCACGGTCTTGCCGGCCAGATCGGCAGGTATGGCGTCAGCGAATTTGCGCCATTTGATCAGGGGGTAATTGCCGAGAAAGTGGTCGGGTGCAGTTTCGACGCCGGCCAGTTCCATGTTGTGGAACCATGGGCCGAGCGCGTCGATGCGTCGTCGGATTTCGGCTTGGGAATGCAACATGGTCAGCCTCCTTCGCCCGGGACAACGGGAACATGCGAGTGCGTGCCGGGCATGATCGCGGCGGGCTGGTGAGGGGCGGATGGGACGCCGTCTTCAAGCAACCGTAGGGCTGTGCGATAGCCGTTGAAGGTACCGACATCGACATAAGCGGACCCAGCCTTGACACCGTGGGCCACACCGCCGGCCGCAAGGTAGGCGTTGATCAATGTGCCGATGTATTCGTCACGGCGGTCCCGCTCGCGCCACAGTACCGCAAGCCGATGCAGGATATGACCGGGCATCTTGAACGCGCCCCAAACCCAGTTCGTGGAGGCATCCTGTCGCTTGACCTGGATTTCGATCACGCGCTCGTCGTCCTCGGTGCAGACGGCGTCGAAGAATTCCGGGCGGTCAACGGGGAAGAGCAGAAATGAAAGCTGATCGTCGGGCAAATGACAGAAACCGTCCTCGGGAAACCAGATCGTATCTGGAAGACCGACCAGGACGACCTCGTCGGACGCCACGAGGGGCACTGCCCGGAAAATCGCATCGCAGAGGCCGACGGGGTTGGGCTGCACCACAAAGAGGGCCGTCGCGTCGCCGTAGCCGGCTGCGTAGTATTCCAGAATGTCGGATTTGCCCGATCCGATGATGAAGCAGATCTTGTCGACGCCGGCCTGCACCATGCGCCGCACCAGATACTCGCTTACTGCGCAGGGACGTTCGGTCTGGCCGTCGATCCGGCTGCCAACCGGCAGCAGCTCCTTCGAGAAACCGAGCGGTTGAATGCGGCTGCCACGTCCGGCAGCGGGCACAATGCCCAACATCAGACTGCTTCCTCCATCGGTTCGCCGACCGGATTTTGCGAGGCGTCGACCAGGATTTTATCCAGTTCCGCTGCACGCTTGGCGGAAGTGTGCTCGCTCAAGACCCGCTCGCGGGCACGCCTTCGGATGCCGTCGAGTTCAAGCTCCGGCAATTGCAGCGCGGCGACCACATCATCCGTGTCATGCGCCAGCAGGACTTCGCGGCCGGGTTCGAAGAAGTCCGCGAGGCCTGGCCATGCATCGGTAACGATGGCAGCCCCACACGCAGCCGCTTCGAAGAGCCGTCCCGACGGGCACCAGCCTTTTTGCGCCATCGCTTCCCGCGTGACGTTGAGCGTCAGCCGCGACGATGAGAAGAACGCCGGATGGTCGGCGGGCGGCAGATGCCTGACGAAGAAGATGTTGTCGCTCCACGGGAATTCCTGCGGATATTGCGCGCCGCCAATGATGAAGCGCTGATCAGGCAGGCGCATGGCCGGGCGGACCAGCAGCTTTTCGACGCCGGCCTGGCGATCTGCCGCGTAGGTCCCGAGATATGACAGATCGCCGGCGAATTCGGCCCGCTTCTCTGCCGGCCGGTGCCTGTCCGGATCGACATGCCCATAGAGCGGCATTACGTGACGCGCACCCAGAACCGTCTTCAGCGCCTCGATCGCCGAGCCGCCGGTGTAGCTCAGGACGAGATGGTAATCGGCAAGGCCCTCTGGTCCGAAATAGTGCGGACGCTCGCCGTGCTCGACGCGGGCAAGCGTGACTGGAGTGTCGAGATCGTAGAAGACGCGCAGCCCGCGACTTGCCTGCTGGGCAAGGCGGGAAGCTTCGACGGCGTCGGGGCAGTAGGAGGTGACGACAACGACATCCGCTTGCTTCATTGCCCGTTCCGCGACGCGGCGAATGTCCTCCCAGTCCGGATAGATGACGACGTTGCCGCCGTCGAGCTGATCCAGATCGCGGGTCCCGGCATAGTAGGGAGTGTCGCGTTCGAAAAAGGTGATGGACCAGCCCAGCCGGGCGAGGGCGCGGATCAGCCCGCGCCATAACGTGGCATGGCCGTTCCCCCATGAAGATGTAACGGTGAGACCGAAAATGACCATCCGCATGGGGAATTTCCTCGTCAGGCAACTTCATTCATTCGCAGGAGCTTTGAGCCCCAGTCGCCCGACACGATCGTCGTGATCGAGGCGGGATCTATGTCGAAGCGAAAGCAATCGCCGACTGACAAGCCGAGCACCTTGCAGACGGCGGCCTTGATAACGTCGGCATGGCTGATCAGGGCGATGCATTGGTTCTGACGCAGCTCGCGGACGTCGTTCATCAGCGAGACGATGCGCTGCTGGACGTCCAGCATGGTCTCGCCGCTCGGTGTCCTTGCCTCCTGCCGCTGGTCGTTCCACGCCCGCCAACCGGCGTCGTCATTCAATTCATCGAAGGTCTTTCCAGACCAGTCGCCGAAGTCGATTTCGTCGAGTTCGGCGCGGATCGCGATTTCACCGACACCGCAGGCGAGAGCAACCGGTAGCGCCGTCTCCTGCGTGCGCTCGCGTGGGCTGCACAAGACGGCGGCGATTGTCTCTCGGGCCATGCGCCCGCCAAGGTGCTCTGCTTGAGCTTTTCCGGTCTCGCCAAGGCAAACGCCGGCCATGCGCCCGGCAAGATAAGAGCCGACATTGTCGTGCGCAGCATGGCGGATCAAGAAGAACGTCGTCGTCATTCCGCGGCATCCAGCAAAGGCTCGTCCTTGCCGGCGATGAAGGCGAGCGTCCGCTGTCGGGCTTCGGCGTCGGTAAACTGTTCGGGAGGTGACTTCATGAAGTAGCTGCAAGGACCCGTGAGCGCTCCGGCGATGCCGCGGTCGAGCGCCAGCTTGGCGCAACGCACCGCGTCGATCACCACGCCGGCTGAATTGGGCGAATCCCACACTTCCAGCTTGAGCTCGGCATTAAGCGGCACGCCGCCGAAGGTCGTGCCTTCGACACGGATGTACGCCCATTTGCGGTCGGTGAGCCAAGGCACATGGTCGCTGGGTCCCACATGGATGTTGCCGGGCTCCAGGGGAACATCCAGCTGGCTGGTCACCGCTTGCGTCTTGGAGATCTTCTTCGATTCCAGCCGCTCACGTTCCAACATGTTAAGAAAGTCGGTGTTGCCGCCGAAATTCAGCTGATAAGTGCGATCGATGCGCACGCCGCGCTCGCGAAAGACATTGGCCAGCAGCCGGTGCACGATCGTCGCGCCGACCTGGCTCTTGATGTCGTCGCCTACCAGTGGCAGCCCGCGTTGCTCGAAGCGCCGCCGCCATTCCGGACGCGAGGCGATGAAAACCGGTATGCAGTTGACGAAGGCGCAGCCGGCCTCGAGCGCGCATTCAGCATAGAAGTGCGTCGCCTCCTCCGAACCCACCGGCAGGTATGAGACCAGCACATCGGCTCCGCTGTCGCGCAAGATCCCGCTGACGTTGGCAACCGGCTCTGGCGCCTCTTCGATCTCGTTGCGCAGATATTTGCCGATCCCGTCGAGCGTCGGCCCGCGCTCGACGCGAACACCGGTCGTCGGTGCGTCGGCAAAACGGAATGTGTTGTTCGGGGCGGCGTAGATCGCCTCCGCGACGTCGCGACCAACCTTGCTCTTGGCGACATCGAATGCACAGACAATTTCGATGTCGTCGACGTGATAGCCACCGAGATCGACATGCATCAGGCCCGGGACCGGTTCATTGCTTTTCGCATCACGATAATAGGAGAGACCCTGCACCAAGGACGACGCGCAATTGCCGACTCCAACGATGCCAACACGAATCTTTTTCGATCCCACGAAACTGCCGCCCTATGCTGTTCAAAGGTAAGTTCCTTGCGCCGAACCGCCACCCTGCCGGAATGTTCCCTTGCTCGACTGAAAAATTGTGACCACAAGCGGACCGAGAGTGCACGACAGCTTAAGGAGGGAGCGACCCGAGCGCTTGTCTCGCGGCACCACGCTGGATCATGCACGGCTGCCCGGACAGAGACTGCCGCGGAGTTCACGCGCTATCTGGCCCGGATCACGCCAGGGCGTGGCCCATCAATCCAGCCTTCGCAGCATGTCTGCTTCCTGCTCGAGAATAGCGGCCACTTCTTCCCGCTGCAGATGCGTCATCATCAGGCTGACGCAGCACTCCAGATAGGTGATCGAGGCTCGCCGCAAATAAGCAGCCATTTCCCGTTCCGCCATCTTGTCGATGTCCGTCGCGGATCGCTTGGGTTGCATGACGTCCTCCATATCTGGTCCTGTCGTCAAACCACAAGCTGGAGCGGATGTTCCCGCGGTTCGATGGGCAGATGCCGCGGTGCCGGCTATCAGGCAGGGAGGTTCTGCAGCCCGCCTGACATAGGCCTCGCCCTTGTGGCGCGACCGGGTATTTCATCGCCGATCTGGCCGCCTTCGAGCGAAGCGAAATAGTCGATCGTCCGCGCGAGCCCCTGGTTGAGAGGCACTCTCGGCGTCCAGCCGAGCAGTTCTTTCGCGCGCGATATGTCAGGCTGCCTACGTCGAGGATCGTCCTGCGGCAGCGGCAGAAACGTCATGTCCGACTTGGTGCCGGTCATCGCCTTCACCAATGCGGCCAGCTGCATAATGGTGAATTCTCCGGGATTGCCCAGATTGATCGGCTTTCCCGGATTCGGAGCGATATCCATCAGACGCATCAACCCATCGATCAGATCGGAGACGTAGCAGAAAGATCGCGTCTGCAAGCCGTCGCCGAAGATCGTCAGCGGGCGCTTCTCCAAGGCCTGCATGATGAGGTTCGAGACGATGCGGCCGTCCGCCGGGTCCATTCTCGGCCCGTAGGTATTGAAGATACGTGCGACACGAGCATCGGCGTTGGCGGCTCTCAGATAGTCGAAGCAAAGTGTTTCGGCAGTGCGCTTGCCCTCGTCGTAGCAGGCGCGTGGGCCGATGCAGTTCACGTGGCCGACATAATCCTCCCTCTGCGGATGTTGTTCCGGATCGCCATACACTTCACTCGTGGAGGCCTGCAGCAATCGGGCATCCTTGCGGGCGGCGAGTTCAAGCAGGTTCAACGTTCCGATGACGCAGGTTCGTGTGGTGTGGATCGGATCGGCCTGGTAACGCGGCGGCGACGCGGCGCATGCCAGGTTGAAGATGCGGTCCACCGGCTCACCAAGGTGCAACGGACGGCAGATATCCTGCTCGATCAACCGGAAACCCGGATGGTCCATGATCGCGTTGATGTTCTCCATGCGCCCGGTGAGAAAATTGTCGGCGCAGATCACGCGCCAGTCATCGCGTAACAATGCTTCGCAAAGATGCGATCCGAGGAAGCCCGCGCCACCGGCAACGAGCACCGTCTTTGCCCTTGGCGCTTTTTTTGTTTGTCGCATCGCGATTTTCTCCTGTCTGCCGGTCATGCTGCACTTCCGATATTGAGATCGAGGACCACCGCCCCTTTTTGCGTAAGCGCCGTGATGAATTCGCGAGCCCTGGCCACACCGGTGTGGGAGGCAAGGACGAGTTCGCGTGCCCGGTCTGCCATGGCGAGACGTGTACGAGCCGATTCCCGGGACAGAATCGCGACGACATCATCCGACTTCTTGGCCGTGTGGATCGTCGATGCGGGAAAGAAACTGTCGAGGCCTGGCGAGCGATCGCTGATGATCGGCGTGCCGCAAGCGGCGGCCTCGAAAAGTCGCACGCTGGGCGACCATCCCGCGGCAATCATGGAACTGCGTGTGACGTTCAGCGTATAGCGCTGACGGCTGTAGAATGCGGCGTGATCGGCCGGCGGCAAATGTTCGATCCGCTCGACGTTGTCGGGCCAGTCGAGGTCGGAGGGATATTGCGAGCCGGCCACCACGAAACGCCGATCCGGCATGCGATGCGCAGGCTCGAGCAGGAGCGCATTCAGCGTGGCCTGTCGGTCCATGCTGTAGGTGCCGAGATAGCCGAGATCCCAGCGGATCGAATCCGCGGTGCGGTAATGCCGTTCCGGATCGACCGAACAGTAGAGCGGCTCGGCGCGGCGCGCACCGAAGGTCTGCGCCAGATCGGTAAGCACTGGGCCGCCGGCGAAAGAGAAATAGATGTCGAAGTAGGGGATCTGGCGCCAGCTCAAATAGTCGCAATCGTCCGCCGACAGCTTCGCCAGAGTCACAGGCGTGTCGATGTCGTAAAAGCAGAATTGTCCCTTGCAAAGTGAAGCGACGATGTCGATGACTGCGCGCCCTTCCGGCACGAAAGAACCGATGACCACGACGTCGGCCTCTTGCAGGCACCGTGCGTAGTCGCGTTGCAGTTCCTGTACGGTATCGTAATAGCGCAAGGAGCAGAAATCCGGATCGCGCAAATCGCGGTGATTGGCGTACCACGGCACATCGCGCTCCAGAAAAGTAACGCGGTGGCCGAGATCGTGAAGGCCCTTCAGCAGACCTCGAAAGGTGGTGGCGTGGCCGTTTCCCCAGGACGAGGACAGCGACAGGCCGAGAAAAACGATATTCAACTGCGTGGTCACTCAGCTGCCTCCACGGTCCCATGCGTCAAATGCCGTTTGAAGACTTCATCAGCCACGGTCGCCCGCAACGCGTAGGTATGGTCGGCGAGAACGCGGCGAAGTGCGGCCTGGCCGATTGCCTTTGCCCGACCAGGGGTCAGCGCCCGCATGATTTCGGCGACATCGCCACCGTCGCGCGCCACAAGGATTTCCTCGCCGGGTTTCAGGAACAGATCCACGCCCAACCACGAATCGGTGATAAGGCAGGCGCCGGCGCCTGCCGCCTCGAAGACACGCGTGGCCGGTGAAAAACCATTGGCCGCCATGCTGTCGCGGCTGATATTCAGCACGGCCTTTGGCGTCACATTGAAGGCGTTGTGATCGCGGGTCCCGACATGGCCGAGCCAGTCGACATTGGCGGGGAGCGGCTTGTCGCCCCAGCCCGATCCGCCGAGCAGAAACCGTTGTCGCGGCAGCTGGCTCGCGGGATCGAGGAAGAAGGATCCCACACGTGCTTCACGATCCGGCAGCCTGTTGCCGAGGAATGCCAGATCGCAGGCAAAGCGGGCATTGCCGGCGACCGGGTGATGCGTTTCTGGATCGAGCGCGTTATAGATCGGCACGCACTCGTTTGCGCCCATGGCACGATAGGCCCAAACGACAGGATCGCCGCCGCCATACGTCAATACGAGGTCGATTTCCTGCAGCGCGTGATGCAGCGGGTGGTCCGGCTCCCCGCGCAACTGGGCGAGCGTGGCCGGTGCATCCACGTCCCAGAATACCGTGAGCGCATCGCTGCGGGCGTGGTCCAGGACGGCGCGCAGCAGCGCCTCGTCCTCGAAACCGACGCCGCTCGCCTTGACGACGATGTCGGCCTCGGCCGCACGCGCCGCCACCTGTATCAGGGCATGCCCGGTCGCCTCGTAAACGACGACGGTGCACCATTCCGGCGCCTCGATGTCCCGGTTCTTCTGCCTGTCATAGACGTCGGGCTCGTAGAAGGTGATTTCGTAGCCCAGTTGGGAAAGCGCCTTCAGCAAGCCACGGTAATAGGTCGCGGCACCGTTCCAATAGGACGACAAAAGGCTCGATCCATAGAATGCGATCTTCATGCGGCGGCTTCCTTTGCGGCGGTCGGGTGAGTGGTGTGCCGATTCGTGCATTGCGACAGCACGTCGAACAACTCGTTGACGCGGTGCCGGCAGGTGTGTCGCGAACGGATGGTCTCAAGACCCGAGGCCACCAGGGAGGTTGCGAAATCGGAATCGGCCAGCACCGCCTGAATGTGTTGCCGCATTTGGATGCCATCCTCGGCAAACAGGAAGTCGACGCCGGGTCTGAAAAGCTGCTCGACATCCGACCATGGCGCTGAAATCAGCGGGATGCCGCAGGCGAGTGCCTCGAACATGCGGATCGTTGGAATACCGGGCAGGCTTTCACGGTAGGGGCGCCGCGGAATGTGCACCGTGACACGATGCGCGGCAAACGCTTTGGGCACTTCGGCGTTGGCGATCCACCCTTCGTAGCACAGGCCACCGGCGGCCAGGTCGGCAAGTGCCGGCTTGGGATAGCGCACACCGTGAACAGTGGCCTCAAGGCCGAGATCGCGCACCGGTTCGATCAGGAACTCCCTGAGTTCGGCGGTCCGTTCGTCGTCGCCCCAGTTTCCGATCCAGACCAGATCGGACGTGCGGTGGATCTCCGGGTGGGGCTTGAACAGGCGATCGTCCGCCGCTTCATGCCAGGTGAAGACACGCTTGCCCCAGCCGGCGCGCAGATAACTCTCGCGCAGCGCTTCGCCAAAGGCGAGAACGCCGTCATAATGCTCCAGACGGAGCGCCGAGATTGCTTCGGCGGCCGACACGGCCCGGTGATGAGTGTCGTGAAACAGAAGGATGAAGTTGCCGCCACCGGCCCGGACACGGCCTATACGAGCGACAAGCTCCGGGTCGGTCCATTCGTGGACGATCACCACGTCGGCCTCGGCGATCCAGGCTTCGTGGTCGAACCCGGCATCATAGGTCACCGGCATCAATTCGGGGAAATCCTTGCGGAAACGTTCGATCGCGTAGGATCCCTTCTCGGCCAGCAGGCTCGACCGGCTCCAACCGTCCGCCGGCTCCAGAGCAATGGCCTGATGCCGGCGGGCTACCAACTCCCGCATGACGCCCCGAAGGAAATGGGCATTGCCGTGGTTCCAGTCTGAGACGAGGGAGTGGGTGTAGAACAGGAAGCGCATGATCAGCGCTCAGCCACGGCCAGCGCCGCCTTTTCGTAGACATCGCGCATGGCCACTGCCTGCCTCGCCAGCGTGTACCTGCGGCTGCGGCGGAGGGCTGCCTGACCGAGTTCCCCCCTGTGCCCGGCATCGCTAGAAAGGCGATTGATGCAGGCAGCCAGATCATGCGGGTCGCGCGCGTCGAAGAACATCGCGGCCCCGTCCCATAATTCGCGATAGGTCGGGATGTCCGAGAGCACCAGGGGCGTTGCCGACATAGCCGCTTCCAGCGCCGCCAGGCCGAACGGTTCGTAGAGCGATGGCGATACAAAAATGCCGGCGCGGGCCATCAAGGAGCGCACCTCGTCATACGGCAGTGCCCCGAGAGGAACGGCGTGGTCGACGGTGGCACGCTCGCCGTTCGGGCCGTGCATCGAACCGGCTGTAAAGATGGGCCATTGCGTCAAGGAGGCGGCCTGGTCGACCGCCGCCACGTTCTTTCCCTCGTCCCACCAGCGGGCGGCGGCGAAGACCAGCGGCTGGCGGTGTTCGACGTGCGGGACCGGACGTGCGCCATTTCCCACGACGTGGAGGCGTGCGATCGGGCCATAGCACGTCTCAAGCAACTGGGCATGACTGCCGCTCGGCGCGATGACCGCATCGGCCCTTTCGAAGCCGCGCCTGTTGCACTCTTTCTGCCAGCTCCATGCGCTGTCCAACGCCTGTCCCCTGACGGAATGGAACCATGTCGTTACGCATGAATGCGAAACGACTATGACTGGGCAGGGCGCATCCAATCCCACCGCCTCCGTCGGCGCGTTGAGGTGCACGAGGTCGATGGCATGGTCACGCATCGGCGCACGCAACTCCCGCGGCAAGCCGTCCAGATCGCCGGCGTCGCGGGTCATCCAATCGAGCGGCGTGTTCAACCATATCAGCGTTGCGAAGGACCGCGCCTCCTCGGCCTGCTGCCTGGATGGTTGCGGCCCCAGACCGGCGAACACGATGCTGTCGCCGCCCTTGACCAGTTCCCGGCCGAGGTCAAGTGCATAGCGCCATACTCCGCCCATGGCGTCGACCGTCATCAGGATGCGCCGTTTGCGCGACCTCAGTGTCCGCAACATGCCGCCTCCAGTTCCGCCAGCGGACGCGGACGCTTCTCCTGGATGTCGCTGAACTTCTGGAACGATGTGAGATAATGGTCATGGGCGCGCTCCCAGGCGAGATCGTCGGGTTCGCCCCAAAGCTCGCGATAGCTGGGCGAACTCGGATATGGATAAAGCGGGACGGGTTCATTGGCCCACACGCCATTGTCGATCAGGTGGGTTCGCCAGTGATCGACAAGTGCCGGATCGTCCTCGACCACGCCGATCAGATTGGCCTGGACGAAGGGAACGTGGCGTCTGGCTTTGACAAGCAGCGCGGCAAGTTCCTCGGTGCCCAGCCGGCAGCGCTTGGCCAGCATGGCGCGCCCTTCCACCGTCAGGCTTTCGAGCCCGGCTTCGATGGATACGCAGCCGGCCGCGCCCAGCAATTCAAGCAGCTCGGGTTTCCAAAGATCGATGCGGGTCTGTACGCCGAATTTCACGTCGCGATCGACCAATGCCTCCAGCAACGCTTTTTGGGGGAGGAAGATTTCGTCGATGAAGTAGATGTAGCCGACACCTTGGGCGATCAGCCGATCGATTTCGCTCACCACCGCTTCGTGGCTGCGGCGGCGATAGGCATCGCGGAAATCGATCTTGGCGCAGAAGCTGCAACTGTACGGACAGCCGCGTGACGCCTCGACCTCCGCGCCGAACCCATGCTGTTGGTCATCGAACCTGTGATGGTGATGCGAATGGGCGGCGATCCAGTCGGATGGCCATTCCAGCGGCGGATGATCGACAAACGCACTGGCATGGACGCCGCCGTTCGAAACCAGTTTGGCGTCCCGCAGATAGGCGGTCGAGGGGACCAAGCTCCAATTGTCGCGCCCGGCAAGGTCGGCGACGACTTCCTCGCATTCGCCGCGCACGACAATGTCGACGCCTAGCTTGCGCAAGGTCGGCGCCGGCGTCGCCGAACCATGCGGCCCGACGGCGACCGTGCGTCCGCCGCGCCCGGCGAGACGATTGAGGAAATCGGCCGGCACGCGCAACTCCGGCGGTGCGCAGCGCCAAAACAGATAGGTCGGCGCGGTGCTGACGACCGTCATCGCAGGCGCGAAATCAGCCACACGTTCGTAGAGCCCTGAGTTGTCGAGCTTCTGCAACTGGCCGTCCAACAGCAGCACCTCATGGCCGGCCGCTTCGAGCAGGGCTTTGGAATAGCCGAGTTCCAGCGGCAGATGCGGTTGGCGGCAGCCGAAATAGATGCTGTCGTCATACGTCCAGGAGGGGTTGACCAGGGCTATTCTCATGCGACGCACCTCACGGCTTCGGAATGGGGCTCGAGCCGGTGGCGCTGCAGCCAGTCGGCGAGATGGCGAATGCCCTCGCGCCACGCGACGTGTGCCTTCCAGCCAAGCGCGGTCTCGATTTTGCGGGTATCGGCGACGAAGAAGGGCTGGTCGCCGGTCCGCTCTCCATCGTGGCGGATCGAAAGCTCACGGCCGGTCAGGCCGCCGATCTCGCTCAACAG
Source organism: Mesorhizobium sp. B3-2-1 (assembly GCF_006439515.1). Lineage (NCBI taxonomy): Bacteria > Pseudomonadati > Pseudomonadota > Alphaproteobacteria > Hyphomicrobiales > Phyllobacteriaceae > Mesorhizobium > Mesorhizobium sp. B3-2-1. Next base: position 74,545 of record NZ_VFTI01000006.1, read on the forward strand.
CATACGCAGGCTGAGCGCATTTTCTGGTCCGCCGCCAAGATTGAATGCCTGGCCATTGGTGATGTCGATATGGTCCAGCACGGCCCTGTAGGCGGCGACCGCATCGGCGACGTACAGGATGTCGCGCACCTGCCTGCCGTCGCCATAGATGGTGATTGGCCGTCCCGCCAGGGCACTGAGCAGGAAGTGCGCCACCCAGCCCTGGTCCTCGGTTCCAAACTGGCGCGGACCGTAGATGCAACTCATCCGCAGCACCGCCGTCTGCATGCCGTATGATTTGGCATAATCGAGCACATACTGGTCCGCCGCGCCCTTGGAGCAGCCATAGGGGGTGCAGAAATCCAGACCTCGGGTCTCATCGATGCCGCCGGCCTGGATGGCGCTGTCGCAAGCTATGTAGCGGTCGCCGTCCTCGCGAACCGTGACATCGGGGAGGCTGCCATAGACCTTGTTGGTGCTGGCGAAAATCACCGGGATGCGCTCACCACTCAGTCGCGCCGCTTCCAGCACGTTGAACGTTCCCCGGAGGTTGATGTCGAAATCCTCGTCCGGCCGGACCAGGCTCGTGGTGACGGCCGTTTGCGCGGCCAGATGGAAGATCGCCCTGGATCTCATCAAAACGGGCGCCAGGGTATTGGCGTCCCGCACATCGACGGTTTCGACGGTAAGGCGGTCGCCATGTTTCCGGGCCAGCCATTCAAGGTTCTGTTCGACGCCGGGACGACTGAAATTGTCGACCACCAGCACTGGCTCGCCATCCGACAGCAGGCTGTCGGCCAGGTTTGATCCTATGAAGCCGCTGCCGCCGACGATGGCGACCGGCGCTTCGCGACGGTCGCGTGCGCCCGGGCTCATGACACCAACCCGCGATCTTCGAGCTCGCGCTTCATTTCGGCGCCGCGGTCGACAGCGACCGTGTTGCGTACCCAGGAGACGAAATCCCCGAGAGAATTCTCCAATCGGCGCCCCGGTTCGAAACCGAGCAGCTCACGTGCTTTGGAAATATCGGCGAAGCAGTTGCGTATGTCGCCGGAGCGCGCCTTGCCGAGCAGCTCGGGCGAACGGCTCGGGGTTCCCATGGCCTCGGCCAGCAAACGCGCGACTTCGCTGATCGCATAGGCCCGCCCGCTGCCGATGTTGATGACGTGGCCCTTTGCCTGACGTTGCTGCAGCGCAAGGCGGAAGGCGCGGGCGACGTCCTGCACATGAACGAAATCGCGCTTCTGTTCGCCATCCTCGAAGATCATCGGCCGTTGCCCATTGGCGAGACGTGAAGCGAAGTTGGCCAGCACGCCGGTATAGGGATTTGATAGCGCCTGGCCGGCTCCGAAAACATTGAACAGGCGCAGCGCGACCGCATCGATGCCGTACGCTTCGCCGAAGATCAGCACGGCGCGCTCCTGGGCGTATTTCGTCAGCGCATAGATCGAGGCGAGATCGACCGGCTTTTCCTCGTCCGTCGGCACCGGCGAAAGGGGTTCGCCTTCCGGCGACAGCGGATTCCACTGTCCGCTTTTGATATCGCTCGCCTTGCGCCGGGCGTTATTGATGCGCCGGCCGTGAGGCGTGACATAGAGGCCCTCGCCATAGACGCTCATCGAGGAGGCGACGACGATCCGCTCGACCGGGTGTTTGATCAACGCCTCGAGCAAGGTAGCCGTGCCGAGATCGTTGGTGCCGACATAACGCGTTATCTCGTACATCGATTGTCCGACGCCGACTTCCGACGCCAGATGAATGACCGCGTCGACGCCTTTCAGCGCTTCGGCGACGACCTCGCGGTCGCGGATGTCGCCCTTGAGCAGTTCGGCTCCGCGCGGAAGCGCGACCGCTTCGCCCGCATGCACCTGCTCCAGCAGGGCATCGAGAATGCGAACGGAATAATCCTGAGTGATGAGTTCTTGTGTGACGTGGCGGCCAATGAAGCCGCAGCCTCCTGTAACCAATATGCGTTTCACGACGACTCCTCGGACAAGTGACCTCGGCGCCCCGAACTTTTCGGCAAAAGGTTTGTTCCCTGTGCTTCAACAAAGTTCCCTTCGCGGGCGTCGGCGGAAGCGAGCGCATCGCCATCGGCCCATATGGTGGAACATTGGCGCCGCAATACTGTTAGGGCGCTCGAGGCCGCCATGACGCCGCTACGGCGAAGCCAATCATCAAGGGAGATTTCAATGTCGCAGTCTCAGACGACCACCAATCACGACGAAATTCGCAAATGGGCCGAGGAGCGGCAGGGCCGGCCGGCGGTGGTTCGCACCAAGGGCGAGGGCGGCATACTGCGGATCGACTTCGGCGAGCCCGAGGAAGCATTCGACCCCGTCGATTGGGACGAGTTCTTCCGGATATTCGACGAGAATGATCTGGCGTTCCTGTATCAGGCCAAGACCAGCGACGGAAAAGCCAGCCGCTTCAACAAATTCGTCGAGCGTGAGCGCAAGGGTTGAGAACGCCAGCCTGCGGGCGATCCAGCCGGACTCCAGAAAATCTTGGAATTCGCTGGAACAATCGACGGCTCCATTTGCAACCCCAAGGGAGCGACTTAGCCTCGGGCTCGGAGGATAAAATTCAATGCATGAGCTTTGCGCCGCGGGCTTTCGCCACCTCTCGCATGATGTCGTTGAGCCAGTTTTCAGTGGACTGGCCAAGCTGCCTTTGGTCGATGTCCCGGATGGCTTGCTCGAGTGTTCTCTCGACGAGCCGGTCCGATGCGTTGACGTCTCCCAGCAGAAGACGCGCCGCGAGGCGCAGTTTGGGCAAAAGGCTAAAGACGTCTTCTGGCGAAGGGGGCAAGGCGATGTCCGCTTGTTCCGACCCCTGCGCTGGAAAAAGGGCGTTGAACACGGCCTTGCTGCCCGAGGATTTTCGCAAATTGGTGGCGTAGCGAAGACGTTCCGGAATGGCGATGTCGTTGTCGCCGCTGAAGAACACGAACGGGATGCCACGGTGCATCAACTTGTCCGCGATCGGAAACACGTGTCGGCCGTTGAGATTGATGTCAAGGATCGCAGCTTCGGCTTGGTCGGTATGTTCGGCCGCCTGCTCGACGGTTGCCGCGGGTCCGAGGATGATGGCGCCCATGTTGCCGAAAAACCGTGCGAGATCTCCCGCCATCGCCCATTCGTCTTCGACAATCAGAATATGCAATCCCCGCAGATCGCGCACGTCGTCATCCTTTCTTCGAAGGGAGTTTAGGATGCAGAGAAGCTGCTTTCCATTTTCTATCATCCAGAGCCGCCTGCAATCGTTTCGCAAGCACCAGCATGCGACCCGGGACGGGCCCTGCATCGAGGTACTTGATTAATTGAGGCGAACCTGGCGCCATAGGTGCCAGGAGCTTCAGGCCAGCAAAGCGTTTTGTCATTGAACCACCATGGATGTCGGGTTCAACGTCATTCGTGCTGCCTTGTTCCATTCTGCCTGCGCGCTATATGGTTGTGTCCTGTCCGAACCGATCTTGAGGGAATCATGTCGGGTCGGTGAAAGAGGGACATGCCGTGACAGCCCGATCCATCAAGTTCCCCATCGTCGGCGTCGGCGCGTCAGCGGGTGGCATTCCCGCGATGGAAGGGCTGTTCAAGGGCATCACCAGTCAGCCCGGCATGGCGTTCGTGGTCATCACGCATCTAAGCCCCAAGCGCAACAGCCTGCTGCATGAGGTTATCGACCGCTACACCGAGATGCCCGTGGTGGTGGTCGAGGACGGCGTGGCTGTTGAACCGGACCACGTCTATGTGATGCCGGAAAACGTCACTCTCGTCATCGAGGATGGCGTCTTGCACCCGAGGCGGCCCAATGGGCTTACCCAGGAGCGTAAACCCGTCGATATTTTCTTCAGCGCACTGGCCGACGACCAGGGCGAATACGCGGTCGGCGTCATTCTGTCGGGCGGTGATTCCGATGGAACCTTGGGCGTCAAGGCCATCAAGGAGCGAGGCGGGCTCACCGTCGCGCAAGCGGCTGACGGCTACGGTCCGCGCAATCCCGACATGCCGCAGAGCGCCATTGCCAGCGGGCTCATCGACGTCGCCGTGCCCGCCGAGGAGATTGGGGCGAAGCTCGTGGCTTACGCCCGCGGCTTCGACACGCTGGACGGGCTGGCGAGTGACGAGGACGTCCATGCGGCAGACCTAGATCAGGTCCGCGAACAGATATACGGGATCTTGCGCAGCCACTCCGGCCACGACTTTTCAGGTTATAAAACCAAGACATTCCTGCGCCGGATCAAGCGGCGCATGCAGATCGCCCAGATTCAGTCCATCGGCGCCTATATCGATTGGCTGAAGAAGGACCCTCGCGAGGTGATGAACCTGTTTCGCGATCTGCTGATCAATGTCACCAACTTCTTCCGCGATTCCGACGCCTTCGAATTGCTCGAACAAAAGATCATACCGCGGCTGTTCGACGGCAAGACGGCGAGCGATACTGTCAGGGTCTGGGTTCCCGGCTGCGCCACGGGCGAAGAGGTGTTTTCCATCGGGATCTTGCTGCGGGAACACATGGAAACGCTTTCGGCCGTGCCTCGCGTCCAGATTTTCGCCACCGACATAGACGAGCCGGCGCTGGCGGTTGCGCGCGCGGCACGCTATCCCGAAGCGTTGATGCAGGGACTTTCCCCGGAACGCAAACAGCGGTTCTTCAACGGCGATGGCGAAAGCTACGTCCTCAGCAACGAAATCCGGGAACTGTGCATCTTCTCGCCACATAGCGTCATCCGCGATCCGCCCTTCTCGCGCATGGATCTGGTTTCGTGCCGTAACCTGCTGATCTATTTCGGCCCAGCCATTCAAAGCCGCGTTCTTCCTGTCTTTCACTATTCGCTGAAGCCCGGGGGTTATCTTTTCCTCGGCACGTCCGAGAGCGTTGGGCAGCACGAAAATCTGTTTGCCACCGTCGACAAAAAACATCGCCTCTTCCAGGCACGGGAGCATGTCTCGCCGCACATCAGGCTGCCGGCCCTGATCGGCGATGTTCCTTCCGGCGTTTTTCCCGCCGAAACCGCTGGCTTGAAGAAGGCAACGGTCGGCTATCCGCTGCGTCAGGCTGTCGAGGCGCAGGTGCTGGAGCGGTTCGCGCCGCCGCATGTCCTCGTCAACGCCGAAGGCGACGTCGTCTACTATTCGGCGAGGACCGGCAGGTATCTCGAAGCGCCGCAAGGTATCCCCAGCCGGCAGTTGCTGACGATGGCGCGCCGCGGGCTCCGGCTGGACCTGCGTGCCGCATTGAGGGAAGCGACCACGACACGCCGCACGGTCGTGCGGGAAAACCTCGCCGTCGAGGAAGACGAGGAACGCGTGCAACCGATCAGGCTGACGATCGAGCCGCTCGCCGAGCGGGGCAATGGTGAGCCGCTTTACCTTGTCCTCTTCGAGCCGTCGGGACCGACGCAGGCCCGATCCGATGAGGCCGGCGGAAGTCGTGACAGCGACAGCACCGCCGATCTCGAGCGGGAACTGCGCGATGTAAGAGAGCGTCTCCAATCCACCATAGAGGAATACGAGACCGCCCTTGAAGAGGTGAAATCCTCGAACGAGGAACTTGTCTCCGTCAATGAAGAGTCGCAATCCACCAATGAGGAACTTGAAGCGTCCAAGGAAGAGATGCAGTCGCTCAACGAAGAGCTCAACACGATCAATGCGGAGTTGACCAGCAAGATAGAACAACTCGATCACGCCAACAGCGATCTGCGGAACCTGTTCGAAAGCACCGACATCGCGACCATTTTCCTCGACCGCAGTCTTGTGGTGCGGACCTTCACGCCGGCGGCTTCGTCCTTCTTCAGCCTGCGCCCCTCCGACGTCGGCCGGCCGTTGACTGATTTGTCGAGCCAACTCGATTATCCCGAGTTGAAGCAGCACATCGACAACGTGTTCGAGACAGGCGAGACCCTGGATCATCATCTTGCGCGCGATGCCAGGGGTCTGTTTCACATGGTCCGTATCAACCCCTATCGGGACAAGGGCAACAGGATACAGGGCGTCGTGGTGACACTGGTCGACGTTACCACCCTGGCGCGGGCGGAAGAGCATCAGCAGGTACTCATCTCGGAGCTCAACCATCGCGTCAAGAATATGCTGGCGGTGATCGCCAGCATTGCCAACCGCACGCGGGACAGTTCCGATACGAAGGAAGAGTTCGTGGACGCGCTGATCGGTCGGCTGCACGCCATGTCCCGCGCCTACGGACTGCTGACCCGCGAGAGGTGGAAGGAGGCTTCGGTCAAGGAATTGCTCCATCAGGAACTCGAACCGTTCGGCATCGAACGGATCGACCTCGATGGCGACGACGTAAAACTCGGCCCGCAACAGGGCCTTTCCCTCAGTATGGCGATCCACGAACTGGCCACCAATGCGGCCAAGCATGGCGCCTTGTCCAAGCCCCAAGGCAGGATCGGCGTCAAATGGGAGATGGATGGCGACAGTTTCACGCTCGGCTGGCGCGAAAAGGACGGCCCTCCAGTCAATGAGCCGTTGAACGATGGCTTTGGCCTGAACCTGTTGAAGGGGGAAATCGGCTACAGGCTCGGCGGCCATGTCGAGACCTCCTTCCGCAAGAACGGTCTCGAGATCCAGATCGCCTTTTCGGCAAACCATAAGGACGCGACATGAGCGATAGATCGCGCGTTCTGGTGGTCGAGGACGAGTGGCTGATCGCGGAGGACGTCGCGTCTGAGCTGCGTGCAGCGGGCTATCCGGTGGTCGGCCCTGTTTCGTCCGTTGCCGCCGCGCTTCAACTTGTCGAGGCGGACAAGGTCGATGTGGCGTTGCTGGATATTCAACTCAACGCTGAAACGAGCCTGCCGGTCGCGGAAGTCTTGCTGGCCCGCGGCACTCCGTTTGCCTTCGTAACGGGATTTGGGGAGCGCGATGTTCCAGCCCCGTTTCGAAGCTGCAAATTCGTGGCAAAGCCCGCAAGCGAAACGGACATCCTCACCGCCGTGGCGGAGCTCGCGTCGCTTCGCGCAGCCAGGAAACAGTCGTGATTTAAAGCCTGTCGTGATCAATCCAGCGGATTACGAAGGACGGACCGATCTCGCCATTCTGGAACCGTGGCCAAAAGCGGATCTCCCGTTCAGGCGTGAACAACTCGAAGACGTCAAAGTGGAACAACTGGCGTCGATTGGTGTTCGGTATCGTGTGGCGTCATTGCTCCCCCCGATTGACGCGGCACGATCGGGTTCCCCTCAACCTGATCAGCCCGCGCACTCCCCGGCCGGGAAGCGCGGGCTTTCCGTCAGGAGCGGTCATGTTTTGAACCAGGTGGAACAACCTACCCGTTCGGCAGTTCGGCGCGCAGGAGGAACCACCAAATGCATTATGCCGATGAAATCGCGCTCAGGCGCGTGAAGATGCTGGTTGAACAATATGTTCTCGCCAGAAGCAGAAGGTATGATTTCGTGTCGACCGAGCTGGCATGCAAGGCCATTCGTCGGGTGGTTCGGAGCCCCATAGAAGATGCCGAACTGGATCATCTGCTGGCCCGGAGTGCGGTCAAACAGGGGCTTTCGGTGCGGTTCGACCGCGTAGGCCACTTGGAGGCTGCTTCAGCCGAGTTCACCGAGGAAAAGCCGGCATGAGAGCGGCGTTGTCAATATGTGTGGTCGCGGCGTTCCTTGCCTTGGCGGGCTGCAACGACAATGCCGACCCTGTCAAATCCAAGACAGATACGATGAACAGCCAGCCGGTCGACAAGAACCCGACGACGGATACCGATCCGACGCCACAGTCCAGTACTGGCGGGGACCAGCAGGGCACGCAACCCAAGCAGCCGGCATTGCCGAAGCGATCTGGCGGTTAGGGGTCAACCGGCGGTCAGGGTTGACGCCACTGCCTGTTCAGGATTTTGCCGCCAGCCAAAATGGTGGGCGAGGTGGAAAGGGGATGCCCCTCTGGTCTCGGTCATATATCAGCCGATAATTCTTACCGGGACCGACTTCGCGGCCGGCACGTGAGCCTTCTTGGCGCGATGCCAGAGCGGCACCAGGGGATTGAGCTCTGGATAATAGCCGGCGCAGTTGCCTTGAGGCACGGAATAAGGTGTCACGCGCAAGCCACGCACGCGCCGCTCCACGCCGTCATCTGCATGGGTTTCGAGATCGACCTGCTGCCCCGCGCTCAACCCGAACCGCTGGATGTCGGCCTCGTTCATCAGCAAGACCATGCGTGCGCCATGGATGCCGCGCAGCCTGTCATCATAACCGTAGACGGTTGTGTTGAACTGGTCATTGGAACGCACCGTCATCAGCGTCAGGACCTTGCGCCCCGATATATCGATGTCGGGGTTCGTCTCGAGCGTCGTCGGCAGCTTGAAATTGGCCTTCTTGTTCGGCGTCTCCCAAACTCGTTTCGATGCCTTGATGTCGCGATGAAAGCCTCCAGGCGCCAGGAACCGTTTGTTGAACTGGCGAAAATGTTGTGGGAAGCAGCGCTCGATCTCGTCGCGAATGCGCGAGTAGTCGGCAACCCACTCGTCCCAAGGGATTGAACTCGAGCCCGGCACGGTGGCCTTGGCCAGCTCGGCGACGATCTTCGGCTCTGAAAGCAGATTTGGCGAAGCTGGCGGGCGTGATCCAAACGAGCCATGGATACAGGCGGTGGAATCCTCCATGGAAACGGTTTGATCGCCGCTTGCCTGCCGGTCTCTCTCCAGCCGCGACAGGCAGGGCAACAGATAAGTTACCGCCCCAGGGATGAGATGACTGCGGTTGAGTTTGGTCGCGATTTCGACATGCAGGCCCAATCGCCGCCAAGCCTTCTCGACCAGGCCGGTTTCGGGCACGGCGCGCACGAAATTGCCGCCTAGGCCGACAAAGCCCTTCACCGAGCCAGCAATGACACCTTCGCAGGTCTCGACCGTATCGAGGCCCTTTTCACGCGGAGGCTCGAAAGCATAGAATTCGGCGAATTTGTCGAGCGGAACGAGCTCAGGCTTTTCAGATATGCCGACGGTGCGCTGGCCCTGGACGTTGGAGTGACCACGTAGCGGCGAAATGCCGGCGCCGGGTTTTCCCATGTTGCCGCGCATCAGCAGCAGGTTGCACAGCATCTGGACGTTCTCGGTGCCGTGCCTGTGCTGCGTCAGACCCATCCCATAATTACCGATCACCGCATTGGAGCGGCCGTAGACTTCTGCCACATGCTCCAGATCCGCTCGCGCGATGCCCGACCGTGTGACGATGTCGTCCCACTTGGCAGCGCGTAAATAGGCTTCGAAATCAGCAAAACCGTGCGTGTGTTCAGCGACGAACTCGACATCGAGGACGCGCAAATTTCCATTCTCCCGAGCCGCGTCGTCGAGTGCCAGCACCGCCTTGGCAATCCCGGTCATCGCTGCAATGTCGCCGCCGCTGCGGACCTGGAAGAAGTCGCTGGACATCTTGGTGCCGGGGCTTGGCGACAACATTTCGACGGGGTCCTGCGGATTCTTGAAACGCCTAAGCCCTCGCTCCGGCAAGGGGTTGAATGTGAACACCGGCACGTCACGCTGGCGAGCCTCCTGCAGCGGGTGCAACAGCCGCGGCGCCGTCACGCCGGTGTTGTGGCCGAAGAAGAACATCATGTCGCATTTGGAAAAGTCTTCGAGCTGCACGGTCCCAACCGGCGAGCCGATCGACTCGGGAAGCCCGACCGAGGTTGATTCGTGACACATGTTGGAAGAGTCGGGCAGATTCGACGAACCGTAGATGCGGGCGAAGAGCTGATACATGAACGACGCTTCGAGCGAGGCCCGGCCCGATGTGTAGAAGACGACCGACTTCGGATCGAGCCGCCGAAGTTCCATGCCGATCTCGGCAAAGGCTTCATCCCAGGAGATCGGCTCATAGCGGTCGTTGACAGCGTTGTAGCGCAGCGGATCGGTGAGCCTGCCTTGCTTTTCCAGGTCGCGATCCGGCCAATCGAGCAGTTCGGTGACCGAATGTCGTGCGAAGAAGTCGGGGCCGCAGCGCAGCTTCGTCTGATCCCACATGGTGGCCTTGGCGCCATTTTCGCAAAACTCGAAGGGTCGCGGCTCCGCTGGCTTGGCCCATGAGCAGGAAACGCACATGTAGCCGTCCGCCTTGTTCTGCTTGAGCAGCGTGCTCCATATCCCAGACATCAGCAGGCCTTCGCCATATGCCTTGCGGATCAGGGAGGACAGGGATCCCCACCCGCCCGTCGGGTGGTCGTATTTCTTGATTTCGACACGATCGGTAACGGCGGGTTTCATCGCGGGTCGTCCTTGCGAAAGCCATTACCAAACCTCGCCCCTGCTTGATTGTTCCCGATTGTGCGAAACGAACGTCGCTGGTGCAATTTGGCCGCCCTCAATCCTCGCTTGCCAGGCCAGTACGGGCGACCATCGGTGTCTCGGCATCGGTTCGCACCTGCTGTGGAACTATTTTGGTCATTAGCTGTTCGGCAAGGGAAGGGAGCAGCGCGATGGAGCGACGCAACGCGGTAATTTCGCTGGTGATAGCCGCCGTCATTATCGTCGGATTCCTGATCGGCTTTCATTACGTTGATATGGGCTGGCGCACCTCGCCCCTGAAACGAGCGCCTGAGCAGAACCAGGGGGGTAACGCTCCGGCGGATACCTCACCGGCCGCGGGCATCCAGAAAAATCCCAAGGAAAATACAGAAATGCCGGGGCAGCAGTGATTGACGGCTTTCTAGCAACAGCAGCTTGGCTCAGCAGGGACGCTATCTTTCATATGAACTCAGACGAGAGGACGTTGTGTGTCAGATCCCTCCGTTCTGATCCTGATGTATTTTCTTCTCCCCGTCTGGTTGGTCGCCGGTTTTGCCGACTGGCTCTGCCATCGCGCGTCGCATATCGAGTCGACCGCGGGCGCCAAGGAATCGCTGATCCATCTCGTGATGTTCGCCGAGGTCGGCGTGCCATTGCTTGCCGCCATGTTCCTCGATGTGAACGCCCTCGTCGTAGCCGTCATGATCGTCACCTTCTTCATTCACGAGGCGACGGCGATCTGGGATGTGCGCTACGCCACAACGGCGCGCACCGTAAATGGGGCTGGTCAGCGTCGTCTCCCTCCATTGGGGACGTTGCTTGCACTGTTCGGGACAGGACGGCAAACCGCACGTTTTGATCTTGCCTGGAGATCGCAGCCGCTGCCGGTGACTTATATCGTCTGCGTGATGGTCGTGATCCTGCTTTTCGAATTGCTGCCTTATCTGGAAGAATTCGTCAGGGGTTCCGTGCCAATGCCGGCAGGCTGATCCCGCCGAAAGCCGGACGCGACCCGGGCCAGACGACATTGCGGTGACGCGCCTATCGGAAACGACGTCTGCAACCGTCTGGGCGCGTCCTGCGCGGAACATCTCCGCTTTGCTGGCCATTATCAGAGGGTGAGAGCACGGACATGGAGTGTGCTGATGGGCATCCTTTCCGATCTGGACAAGAAGCTGACCGACAACATGTATGAGCATGGCAGCGAGCTTACCGATGCCGTTGCGGATCTGCCGCGGGCGATCGTCGAAACCGTCGACCGGCTGATGCCCTTCATTCAGCCGGAAGCGCGCGAGGCGGTAAGATGTCAGGTCCTCGGCCTAATCCACGAATACAGGATCGAGAATCCCGCAGGCGCGAGCGAGCAGGGTTGAACGAACCGGCATGGTCTATCGAATGAGGCTCGGGTCGGCTGACATTGCTCCCTTTGCCACGTTCCATTTCTCGCCATCCGCGCCCGCGCGGCGTTCGATTGACCGGCATGCGGCGCACTCCAGATCAACTTATGATTTGCTTCGGTCGTGGGGAGACTGTTCTTGTGGCGCATCAAGTGCCGGCTTTGGCCTTCGGTGGCCGTCATCTAAGGCTGGATTAGATTACCGGTGGCCGTTGGTCTGGGCGTTTCGACGGGATGCTCGTGCCATGGCCGCCACCAAACGACGGCTGCAATGAACAGCGGCCAATTGCTGCCGGGCCGCGGTTCGGTTCGCACAATGCTTCTGCTAGGATAGTGCTATCTGGTCTCGCTTCGGCGGGCCCACGCCATGCTTCGTGCCTGCTGCGTGATAGATGAGTCCATGTGATGGAAGCAGTTCAACCGCGGCCTGGCTCCGCTGCCCGAATGGCCGTCCGGCGCCCAGTAATTGTAGACACCCCAACAAGCATTGCCCGTGCGCCGCGGCAATTCGCTTGGAGCGCGCTATTTTCCTCAGTGCAGCTGTCGCCACGGTCCTAATCGCCGAACTAGCGAACGAGTACGACTTCCATCTCAGCTGCACGGTACGACTGAATGGAGGCGCAAAGTCGCCATGCGATAGGCCAGGACCGGGCTTCTTCTCCCGATCTGGCACACTTTAACGCCAAGTTGGAAGGATGAGATCGTGTGGTGGTGCATGGTATACCAGGCAGCGAAGCTTGAGGCACCGGCGACGTGAATGGGAGATACCGCAATGAAGGACAAAGCTGGTCGCGACTGAGCCCGGACTGAAGGCTGCGGCTCCCTCGCCCCCGCACGCTACCAGCCCTGGCGGGCATACCATTCGTCGATATCGCGACGAACTCGGTCCTTCTCGGTACCGTAGCGCTCCTGGATCTTGCCTTCTAGCTGGTCGCGCTTGCCGCCGATGCGGTCGAGATCGTCGTCGGTAAGCTTGCCCCACTGCTCCTTGACCTTGCCCTTAACCTGCTTCCAGTTCCCTTCCACGCGGTTCCAATCCATGCTCGGAAGTCTCCTTGTTGAACACGAGGGCAAACGGCTGCAGGGCGCAGATGTTCCGGTGCAGAGTGAACTGCCGCTGGTTTTATTTTTGGAACATTTCTGAGCTTGCGATTTGGGAATGAGACGGCGGGCAGTCCCCGCACCCTCGCAAAAGGCGGCTTGCGGGACCGGGTTCCAGAGCCAGCACCGGGCCCCCTGGCTCTTCCCGCCGCGGGCGGAGCCTAGGATTGAAGCTTGTACCTCAAAAATCCATCGTCTCTGTTGGTACCGCGGTGTCTCGAGTTTGCCGGCTTCAGTCCGCAGGGCGCCAGACGATCCTATTCTGAGAATCTGAGACTCGAAGCCTGCCGATCCGCAAGTGTTCTGATCTGAGGCGGCTCGTCCCAAGCAAATGCTGACACCTTCGATGTCGGGTAAATGTTTCGCTTGTAGGAGCGATTTTGTTGGTCGTGTCCCATCAAGTGGTGTAGCTGGCGGTTACGAAGCCGCTCGCGAGCGCGCCGTTAGTAGCGCTGTAGCGAGTGAGCGGCGTGTCGGTGGTCATCGGCGTTTTCCGGTAGGGTTTGGTTGTTGACGCCAACCCCATTTCGGAAGGACCACCGATGACCGACGACATGATGAACCTGCGCACGCTCGTGGAGAAGACCCCGGATGCCGATCTGCTGCGCGAGATGATCGGCTTTGCCGCCGAGCGGAAGCGCCCCGGCCGTGACAAGCCTGCCGCATCCAAGCTTCCATTGCGGCTTGCAGGGCGCGGCGCATCTTGTCCGAGATGCTGGCCGTGAGCCGCCGTGGCTGTTGGCTGACATCGGACCTTTCGTCCTGACACTAATGCGCAAACTGTCGTGTTACGATCTGATGGCGCTAGGTCACCGATCTGACGGTTCTCAAAACAGATGAGGAGAGTTGCTACGTCCAGAATCAATCCCGCGCCTTGCTCTTTCACCCCGGCAGCGCAGTTGTCGCCCGGTCGTGGCAACTGCACTCGGCACAGGGCCGCCGGGCCAAGACCCAGAACGGTCCAATCAATTGCGAATGCTGATTAATGTGCACAAGGCAGCATACGTCCTTAGGTGAAAACCGCGGCCTCGGTCGGGAGACCGAGGCCGCATCGCCAGTTTTTGGCACGCGAACCGAGAGTATGCGAGGCGCCTCAGGCGGCCGCCTGCAAGGCCCGCTCGTTCGCGCCGCTTTCGCCCAGCTTAGTAAGGGTTTCGTCGGTGGCGGATTCTTCCTTGAGAGTCTGGCGCAGCAAGGGCAGCGCATCCTTCAGGCCCAGTTGCTCCGCCCACGCAATCAGCGTGCCGTAGCGCGCCATTTCATAGTGCTCGACCGACTGGGCAGCCGCCACGAGGCCCGCGTCGAGTGCCGGCTCGTTCTTGTATTCCTCGAGGATTTCCGAACCCTCTTCGATGATCCCGTCGATTGCGGGACACGTCTTGCCCCGGGCCTGCTTGCCTAGCATTTCAAAAACTTGCTCGAGCCGGTCGACCTGACCTTCCGTCTCGGTGCGATGCTTTTCGAAGGCTGCGCTCACCTCTTCCGATTGCGCCGCCTTGGCCATCTTCGGCAGCGTCTTTAGAATTTTCTTTTCCGCATAGTAGATGTCTTTCAGGCCATCCACGAACAGGCTTTCCAGGCCGTTCGCAGCGCCGAACGAACTGTTCTTCACCATCAATGTCTCTCCTTCGGTTGGCTTGCTGTTCCAAACAGAACGGCGTTCGCCCAGTGTTCAAAGTTAGCGAAATTCGAGGAAGGCGTTTCGACTTCCTCGAGCAACCAGAACCGACAGAGTCAAGCGACGTTCCCGGCGAAATATTTTGTGATCTTCTACTCGACGAGGCACGGGGTCGGGCTGGGACGGTGATCACTTCGGGGGCGCTCGCCGCCGCGCGGAAAGATTTGGTCTATCATGGTGAGCGCGGCACTTGGCCCGGCAGGGACCAGCAGATCCTGGGCGGCGACCTTCCGAGATGCGGCAAACGCAATTGCCAGACGGCATATGCCGTCATGCGTCGTCGACCCGCCGACCAAATGCGCTAGCTGTAACGGGAAAATAGCGCAATTCACCGAAACCGGCTGTCTCGGACGGTGTATGATCGTCGGCAGCCTGATGACGCTGCTGGTCTCGCAGGTCTGATGGCGGAAAGGCTGAGTTGCCGCCTCATCCGATCGGCCGCGCTCCTGGCCGGGGGACGGGAAACGAATGCAATGGGAGGCGCCAGATCAGCTGAACGAACCTTGTCTATTCTGTCCTTGATCTGGGTGACTAGACCTTTGGAACGAAAGCCGGTTCCGGGAATTGGTATTCGTCTCGACAATACAGGAGGTTGCCATGGGACGCGGTATATTGCTTTGGCTGCTGGGAGTTCCAATCCCGATAATCATTCTGCTCATGCTGTTCGCACGCTAGGAGCGTCAGATGAACCCTGTAATTGCTGACATTGAAGTTTCCGGCTCAAGGGAGTCGTCGTCATCAGCCGTGAGCTGGGCCCCGATCATTGCGGGCGCTTTTGCTGCGTCGACGCTGACGATAATCCTGATGCTGATCGGCTCGGGACTGGGACTGACGATGATTTCACCCTGGACCGGCGCAAGCGCGTCGGTCACCACTTTCGCGGTTTCGGCCGCCGTATGGCTGGTCGTGGTACAATGGCTGTCGGCCGGGTTAGGCGGTTATCTTACCGGCCGCCTGCGCACAAAATGGGTCGGCGTTCACGATGATGAAGTCTACTTTCGCGATACCGCGCACGGCTTCCTTGCCTGGGCCTTAGCAACGCTGCTGGTTGCGGGGGTCTTCGGCTCGGCTTTATCGGCAACAGTCGGGGCGGATGTGCAGGCCACGTCCAACGTCGTCTCGGGCATGGCTGCGGGCGCTACTTCGGCCGTCACGAATGCCGCGGGCGGCGCGGGTGACAATGACAGCTTGGGCTACTTCGTCGATGCGCTGTTCCGGCCAGCCAATAGCGGAACCGCCGCTCCTGCTGGCCAGAACGATGCCGGCGCGACCGCCCAGGCGACCCACATCCTTGTCGCGAGCGCTTCCAGGGGAGGGGTATCGGCCGACGACAAGACTTATCTTGCGAAACTGGTCGCATCCCGCACCGGGCTTTCGGAGGCCGATGCCGCAAAGCGCGTAGGCACGGTTCTCGCAGGAATAGAAGACGCCAAGAACAAGGCGAAGGCCGCCGCGGACACTGCCCGAAAGGCAAGCGCCACTTTTGCGCTGGTCGGCGCCCTTTCGATGATCGTGGGTGCTTTCATCGCCGGCGTTGCCGCGGCACTTGGCGGCAATCAGCGCGATGAAGACGCGGCCCGCCACTGACCGCCAGCTACCTTGCTGGGTTGCCTGATCAAATTCGCCCGTCGGCTTGCCGGCGGGCGCTCGTCTTTGGTGGAACGTGGTAGTCGAAATCAAGGTCGGCTGGTCGAGAGTCTCCGCCTGAGCGAACGTGCTGTGGTGATGTAAGTTGGCCAGCCTCGGCGCCTCGATATCGCCATACCTGTTCTATTCCTCCGGGGCCATCGAGGACCAGTGGGACAAGAGCTATCTCCGTGCCAATCGGGCCATAGCGGGACTGGGATGGCGTTCGGGGGGACCATTTCGGTAGGCGTGCTGATCGTGGCCGCCCTCATGCTGGCGACGCACGGCTTCGACCAGGTGGAGGACTATCACCAGTTGCCGTTGATGCTGATCCCAGTATTCGGCTTGTGGGGTTTCGTCCTGCTCATAGCCTCTCTCGCCATTACCTGCCTCGGCGCTGCTCTCGAAGTCGAGCTGCAGAGGCTTACCTCGTGGCTCAAGGTTTCGGCTGGACGTGGGGCGAGGATCGCAAGCCGCGCGACAACCCAGGGTTCAGCGCGGTGTACACGGTATCGTTGTTTCTTGCCGCTATCCCCATCATGCTTGGTCTCGATCCGCTGAGGCTCACCATCTTTTCCATGGCGCTGACGGCGGCCAGCTTGCCGATGACCGTGGTTCCACTGCTGTTTCTGCTGAACGACGCTATGTCGGCGCGCATCGCAACGGTATTTTCTCCAATGCCGCGGTCATCTTCATGATCGCGCTCGGCTTTGTGCTGGCTGTGGTGACGATTCCGCTGCAGATATTCGGAGGCACATGATGAAATTGCTGCGTGATCTCCTGGACAAGCAGGTGGTTGACCGCGAACAGGTCAAGGCAAGATCGATGGGCTGGTGGCGGAGTTGCGGCAGGGCAAGCCGCCAAGGATCGTTGCGATCGAACTTGGCTCCATCACTTTGGCGCGCCGCCTCGGCGCAGGACCCGGGCGGTGGATGGCGCAACTCGCGGCAAAGCTGGGCGGCAAGCGCCATGGCGAGCCGCATCGGATCGCCTGGCACAAGGTGCAGGATATCGGTATCGATATCGAGTTCAATGTGGATGTGCGTCAGACGTCGATCTTCGCCTGGCAGGACTGGCTGCGCGATCATGTCATCGGACGCATCCCGGGAGCTTGATGATGACCAACGTCAATCTCGAACATCTAGCTGGGCGATGCGTTCTATCGCAACGAGGCAAGAGCATCGGCTACATCGAGGAAATCTGCGCCGAACGGGATGACGACGATTTCGTCGCGTGGCGGTGCTCGATCTGTTTCGGCTGCGCCGCCGTGATGGTCTGTACCGCATCCCTTGGGACAAGCTCGACATCCGACCCGGCGCGCCCGCGGCTGCTGTGCCCGATGACCGAACTCTCTGGCATGAAGAGCGCACCCGATCTTCGCGAATAGGTCATCGCCGCGCATCGTCGTGAATTTTCAGCGCAGCATGCTCGCGGCCAGAAAAACCGCGGCTGCCACCAAAACGACAGCTGCTATGACCAAGAGCGGCCAGTTGCCGCGAGGCCGCAGTTCCGGTTCGCCTTCGATCGGCCGCATCGCATTGGCGAAGCTGGCGTCGTTCTCGAATTTTGGCCGGGAACGTGGCGGCTCTGCTTCAGCTACCGGATTTTGTGTGTCGGCCGCCTCGGCGTCGGTTTCCAGCGGGGCAATGGCGGGATCGAATCCCGGCGTTTTGTCCTGCGTCGCTCCCGCCTGAATCTCTCCTCTGGCAGAGGCAGGAGTAGGATTTGACATCTTCGCCATGACCTCTCTCTTTCCAATTTCCAACCGAACTCTGCCAAATCCGCGGCGGAGGTTTGCAATGCCTAGATTTGCTCAAGCAGGATCCTGGCGTCCTTGGCCGCAACGATGAACGCCTGTCTCGCGACCTTTGGATCTTTTTCGCCACGCATCACGGCGAGGCACGCCCTGATCGCGGCAAGACACATTTCGGATGTCGGCTTTGGCCAGTCCCGCAGCAGCACTTCAGCGGCATCGGACACCGGGACGACAACCCTGTCTCGTTCAATTCGGCCCGGTTGAATGACGACCGTTTTTCTGAAACGGCCTGTAAGCACCTGCCCCTCCGAGACCTGCCCCTGTCACTTTACGAAGCCTGCCGAAGGAGACGGCGTCGCGCAGACCGCTCCCAACTCTGCGACCGTCGATTTGTTCCCGCGCACCCGGCGTTTGGAATGGCGGCGCCTGGAAACCGCTTGCCTCCACGGCGGTCTTTGGCGCCGCCTGGTCCGCCATCGTGTCATCTGGACGCGGGGAACAAAGCGCATTTTGGCTTGTTAGGAACGCAGCGAAAATTCGCTCACTGATAAAGGATAAAGCCGATGAAAACACGACACCTTCTTGCCGCCTTCGCCACTGCTTCCGTTGTTCTCGCAATGCCTGCCTTCGCTGCCGACAGTGCCCAGGATTTTGTCGACAAGGCTGCCGTAGGCGGCAAGTTCGAGGTCGATTCGAGCCAGATTGCCCTGGGCAAGACCCAGGACCAGCGCATCAAGGATTTTGCTCAGATGATGATCCGTGACCACGGCGCCGCCAACGCCAAGCTGGAAGCGGTCGCCAACCAACAAAAATTGAAAGTACCGGCAGCGCTCGACGCCCAGCACCAAGCGGATCTGGACAAGCTCAAGAACGCGCAGCAGCCGATCGATCCACTCTATGTCGACATGCAGCGCAAGGCGCATGACGACGCAGTCAAGCTGTTTGAAGATTATGCCAGCGGTGGTGACAACGCGGCACTCAAGACTTTCGCCCAGCAGACGGTCGGTACGCTGAAGATGCACCAGCAGACGATCGAAAAGATCGCCGCCGGGCAGGATGACATCACCGGAGCGACAACGCCGGCGGTGAAGACCGACAATACTCCGAACGCCGCCGCTCTCGTGCCGGGCGCAAACAGCTTCACCGAAGCCCAGGCCAAGAGCCGTATCGAGAATGCGGGATATAAAAACGTGTCGAAGCTTACCAAGGACGACCAGGGCATCTGGCGCGGTCAGGCCGCCAAAGGAGGCGAAAACCTCAACGTTGGGGTCGATTACCAGGGCAACGTCGTTGCAAGCAAGTGAGCATGGATCAGGAGAAATCACATGAAAACGGTAACCGGACTTTTCGACAATTATGACGACGCAGCCGATGCGGTCGGCGAGCTCGAGGCGACGGGCGTTCCGCATTCCAATATCAGCATCGTCGCCAATAACTCGGATGACTGGTACGACACAAACCGTTCCGAGGCCGCCGAAGATGCGGGCAGCGGTGCGGGAATCGGAGCTGTGGTCGGCGGTGCCGGGGGCCTGCTCACGGGGCTTGGCGTCATGGCCATCCCTGGTGTTGGCCCCGTGGTCGCGGCCGGATGGCTCGCCGCCACCGCCGTGGGAGCGGTGGCCGGTGCCGTCGCCGGTGGGGCGGCCGGCGGCATCATCGGCGCCCTGACGGACTCGGGCGTGCCCGAGCGCGATGCACACGTGTATGCGGAAGGTGTACGCCGCGGCGGCACCCTGGTGACGGCCAAGGTGCAGGACGAGCTCGTGCCGAACGCCGAGGAGATCTTGGGTCAGTCCCGATCGGTCGACCTGACTGAACGCCGCAGGATGTACGAGGCCGACGGCTGGACCGGCTTCGACGTCAATGCAGGCGAATACGTGCCAGGCGAGATCGACCGCGACCGGGGACGCGCAATCAATCGACGCTGAAACCGAATCCGCGGACGAGGTCGGGAAACTGGACCTGATCCTGCTGCGGCACCGAATGTAGCCCTCGATCCTGCTTCGTTATGACGGAGCGCTACGATCGAACCCATCTCGACGGAATCGGGTTGGGTTCGATCTCACTTGTGGGGAGCCGTAGGCACGGCGAAGAGGCAGGCGTGAGCCTCTGCCTTTTTCTGCCTTCTACGGAATCGGCCCTGCACGATCCTTCAGTGACGGAACGGACGGGCCGCCCGCAATAGATGTCATTAAATCAGCTTTGCCGCTCTTAAATGCGTACATCACTGGGGATGCCGATTTCATGGCAGAATTTCCACTTATCACCGACATCCATATTTCCAAGCCCGGCTCTTTTACAACCAAAACATTGCGGACACGTTTGTCTTACGGTCCGCAACCAGGAGGAGGATGCCGTGAACGGAATAATCTATCTTGTCGGCCTCGTGGTGGGCGTTTTGTTCATTCTGTCACTTTTTGGACTTCGGTAAGATCATGGCCAAAATAGCCCCGACGGAAAGCGTTGCAGTGACCCCAAAAGGGGCTACATCGTCCTATCTTGAATGGGGAGGCATATTCGGCGGGGGTGTCATTGCTTGCGCCACTTCAGTGGTTCTTTTGCAATTCGGGTCAAGTGCTGGTTTGGGGCTGGGTTCTCCAACTCTTCCCAACGGGGGCGCCTCTTGGAATGTGCTCGTGGCCGGGCTGTGGGTAGTTATCGTCGCCATAGCAAGTTCCGCAGCCGGCGGTTATGTAGCTGGACGAATGCGCACGCGCTGGGAAGATAGCAACCAAAGCGAAAGCGAATTCCGCGATGGCATACACGGCATCGCAGTCTGGGCTCTAGCGACACTCGGAGCAGCGTTTTTCTTGGCGATGATTGCTGGCCACGGCGCGGCCGCCATAGCCAATCCCGCTGTCAACGAAAGCACGATGCGCCTTTCAGCCCATATAGCTGCCATATTTGGCTTTGCGACTGCTGCAGGCTCCGCGCTTGGCGCTGCGGCAGCATGGTTTGCAGCGATTTCCGGGGGTGAACACCGCGATGAGGGAATCGCTTTTCACCACGTCGTGCCGGTGTTGTTGCGCAAGCGCTAGGCCGCGGCATCTGTTTCTGTGGGGATATCTGTGGGGTAGCGGAAATGCCGTGTTGCTAACCCATTGTTTTGACTGGTCGGAGTGGCAGGATTTGAACCTGCGACCCCCTCGTCCCGAACGAGGTGCGCTACCAGGCTGCGCTACACTCCGTGACCAGACGCGGGCTTATAGCTGCCACACTTCGTTCCTGCAAGCGGCATTGGCAGCACTTCTGTCGCATTTCGTGCGCTTTCGTCGGGCAGTGCCGGAAAGCCCGGATTTCCATCTGGGATAAACGCGGCTTAAAGCCTTGTGTGCTAAGCCGCTGCGTCGATAGATTGTGTTTCTGCAGCCTGGAGCTCTGCTGTCTTGCCCCCAAAAATCGTTGGTGAAGCATGGCCCAACAGCTTCGAATTCGAAACCGCGGCGCTGATCAAGGCATCCGGTTTTCGGGAATACGATGCGCGCTGGTGGTTCGGCCATCCCGGTTCGACGGTGCCGCCCGAACTTAACCTGATCGGCGTTCAGGCGCTGGGTATGGGGCTGGGCACGATGATCCGCCGTCTCGGCGTTGGACCCGACATCGTCACCGGACATGATTTCCGTTCCTATTCGCTTGGCATCAAGCTGGCATTGGTTTCCGGACTGATGGCGGCCGGCGCACGGGTGAAGGATATCGGCCTGGCGCTGTCGCCGATGGCCTATTTCGCGCAGTTCGCACTGGAGACGCAGTCGGTGGCGATGGTCACTGCCTCGCACAACGAAAATGGCTGGACCGGCGTCAAGATGGGTGCGGCGCGGCCGCTGACCTTCGGGCCCGAGGAGATGAGCGCGCTGAAGGCGATCGTGCTGGCCGGCGATTTCGACCTTACAGGCGGCGGCTCCTATGATTTCGTCCGCGATTTTCGCGCCACCTATCTCGACGACCTGACCATGGGCAAGCGCTTAACACGAAAGCTCAAAGTGGTTGCCGCTTGCGGCAATGGCACTGCCGGCGCCTTTGCACCTGACGCGCTGGAACGGATCGGCTGCGAAGTGATCCCGCTTGATGTCGAGCTTGATCATACGTTTCCAAACTACAATCCCAATCCGGAAGACATGCAGATGCTGCATGCCATCAGGGACAAGGTGCTGGAGACAGGGGCCGATGTCGGGCTGGGTTTCGATGGCGACGGCGACCGCTGCGGCGTCGTCGACAATGAAGGCAGCGAGATCTTCGCCGACAAGGTCGGCGTCATGCTCGCGCGGGATATTTCCAGCCAATATCCGGGTTCGACCTTCGTGGTCGACGTCAAGTCGACCGGACTGTTCAACACCGACGCGGTGCTGCGCGCCAATGGCGCGGCTACCGACTACTGGAAGACCGGCCATTCCTACATCAAGCGCCGCGTTGCCGAACTCGGCGCGGTCGCCGGCTTCGAAAAGTCAGGTCATTTCTTCTTCAACCCTCCGATCGGGCGCGGTTATGACGACGGGTTGGTCACGGCAATCACCATCTGCCAGATGCTGGACCGCAACCCGGCCAGTTCGATGGCCGATCTCTACCGTGCGCTGCCGCTGACCTTCGGCACGCCCACCATGTCTCCGCACTGCGCGGACGAGGTGAAGTACGGCGTCGTCGAACGGGTGGTTTCCGATTTTCAGGCGATGCAGCGGGACGGTGGCAGTTTCGCTGGCCAGAAGATCGTCGACCTCGTCACCGTCAATGGCGTGCGCGTCGTTGCCGAGGACGGCACCTGGGGTCTGGTGCGCGCCTCGTCGAACAAGCCGGAACTGGTCGTGGTCGTCGAAAGCCCGGTCTCGTCCGAGCGTCGCCGGCAGATGTTCGATGCCGTCGACGCCGTGCTGCGCCGCAGTCCGGAAGTCGGCGCCTATAACCAGACTTTCTAGTTCAGCGTTCTGGCTAGTTCAGCGTTCCAGCGCTTTGGTCGTCAGAACGCTCCAGTCGAACGCGCGCGCCCAGTCGGCAAAGCCGTGCCAGCGCACCTCCGGAAATTCCCTGTGCAAGCTGGCGATGTCGACGTCGTAGCCGACGCGGTCGAACCATTCGAACATCAGCGCAGCGTCCTCGCTTTGCTGACGAGCAACCGCGATCGGTATTTCCTGATAGCGGATCGGATGGCCGATGGCGCCGGACAGGATTGCGGCCTGTTCTTCGCCCGACAATTCGTCGCCGGCGAAATCGAAGCGCTTGCCGAATACCCGTTCCCGCCGCTCGGCGAGGGCGGCCACGAAAGCGCCGATATCCGCCAGGGCGACCAGTTGAAGCACCCGCTTGGGCGGCATCGCGAAGGCATGGATGCCTTGGTTGAGCGCACCGATCGACCACGGCGCAACGGCATTCTCCATGAAGGCCACCGGCGCGCTGATCGAATAGGGAACGCCGAGCTGCTCGATATACCGCTCGACCAGATATTTGCTTTCGAAATGCGGGATGCCTGTCTTCTTGTCGGCGTCGGCAACGGAGGAATAGATCAGGTGTCCGACGCCGGCGGTCTTCGCAGCATCGGCGGCAAGGATCCCCAGACGGGTCTCCTCCTCGAGGCCGGCTTCATACCTGTTGCCCATCAGGAACATGGTGTCGACGCCTTTTGCGGCGCTCACGACCGAGCCCGCGTCAGCGAGATCGCCGGCCACCATCTCGGCGCCGGCCGACGCCAGTTGCCGCGCGCCCTCGCTGTCCGGCCTGCGCGTCAGTCCCTTGACGCGATGGCCCCGGGCCAACAGCGCACGCGCAACCGCGCCACCTTGCTGGCCCGTGGCGCCGGTCACAAGAACGCTACGTTTGCTGGTCATTTCGTCTGCTCCTTCTTCTCTGTCTGACTTGTTTGTCCGGAGCAAAATTACGCCCTGTCCGATTGATGCATAATTGCCTATAATTGGAAAACGTTGTTCCACTTGTGAGCACAATGGTTGATCTCAATGATGTCGTCGTGTTTGCTCGCGTCGTCGAAGCCGGCAGCTTCACCGCCGCAGCACGCCTGCTCGCCATGCCCAAGACGACGGTCAGCCGCCGTGTCGCCGCGCTGGAACGCGAGGTCGGCGTGCGCCTGCTGCAGCGCACGACACGCAGCCTCAACCTGACGGATGCCGGGCGGTCCTATTATGAGCAGAGCAGCCAAGGGTTGCGGGCGATAGAGGAGGCGAATCTGCGTCTCGCGGAGGCGAGGGCAGAACCGTCGGGCACCATCCGCGTTTCGGCCCCAGTAGGTTTTGGCAGCTACTTCCTCATCCGCGCCGTGGTCGACTTTCTGGAGTTGTATCCAAAGACCAATGTCGAGCTTCGCCTCACCGACGACAAGCTCAACCTGGTCGAGGACGGCATCGACCTTGCCTTCCGCACCGGCACCCTCCAGGATTCGACGCTGATCGCCCGCAAGCTCGGCGCCACGCGCAGGCTGCTCTGCGCCAGCCCCGACTATCTCACACGATACGGAATGCCGGAAAGTCCGGCGGATCTAGCGCGCCATCGATGCGTCATCGCGGGTCCATCGGCGTCAGTTGCCCACTGGGTGCTGGATGGACCACAAGGCCAGGAGACGGCCGTGGTTGCGGGGCGCTTCGCCGCCAATGAAATGCAGGCGGTGGTTGCGGCCGCGCTCGCGGGCTTCGGCATCGCACAATTGCCCCAGGCGATGGCCGAAGGGTTGATCGATCAGGGGCGCCTGCAGCGCGTTCTCGATGACTACACGACACCGGCCGGCGGACTGCATGTCCTCTATCCGAGCAGCCGCCACCTTTCGCCCTTGGTCAAGGCCTTTATCGAACTGGCGGCCGAGCGGATTTCCAATCGGGCAAATACCGCTTAAAGGGCGTCTGTGCTACCCAATCGACCTCCAATTCCCGAGCGCGAGACCTGAATGACCGAGCGGATCGTCAGTTTTGTCATGAGCGGCGGCGTCGGTTCCCGGCTATGGCCGCTGTCGCGTGAGGACAATCCCAAGCAGTTCCACGATCTGTCGGGCGATGGCTCCATGCTGGCCAAGACCTTGCGCCGCCTGACGGCGAGAGCGGCTGGCGAGACGCCGATCTTCCTGATCGCTTCGGAGCGTCACGCCGATCGTGTCCATGCCGACTTGGCCGGTCTCGATCTTGCCGGTGGCGGTCCCCTGTTCGAGCCGGCGGGACGCAACACCGCCGCCGCCGTCGCGCTGGCGACCTTGCGCACTTTGTCGGAATTCGGAGACAGCCTGGTGCTGGTGGTGCCCTCGGACCATGAAATAGCGACGGCAGGGCAATTCTGGCAAAGTATCGAAGCGGGATCTGAGGCGGCGCGCGCCGGCCGCCTGGTGGTGTTCGGCATCAAGCCGACCCAGCCGGAAACCGGTTATGGCTATATTGAGGTATCGGCCGAGAAGGGCGGTGTGTTCGACGTTTCGCGTTTCGTCGAGAAGCCCGACCTTGCGACGGCCAATGACTATCTCAAGGCGGGAAATTTTTACTGGAACACCGGCATCTTCCTGTTTCGGGCAGGTGCCATGCGCGACGCCTTCGAGGCCTTCCAGCCCGATATCTGGCACGCCACCGAAGCGGCCTACAGGGCGGCGACATCGGACCTGTCCGGCCTCTATATGCCGCTGGAGCTCTACACGGCCATCCCATCGAACTCGATCGACTATGCCATCATGGAGCGGGCAAAAGACATTGCCATGGTGCCGGCCGGCTTTCGCTGGAACGATCTCGGCTCCTGGCAATCGCTCCTCGATGTCGGTCCCGCCGACGGCCAGGGCAATGTCATCGTCGGTGATGTCGTCGCCATCGATTGCGAGAATTCCTATATCCGCAGCGACGGCCGCCTGCTGTCGGCGATCGGCATGAAGGACGTTGCCATCGTCTCGACCTCGGATGCCACTTTCGTCGCCCCGGTCAGTCACAGCCAGCACGTCAAGAAGATCGTCGAACAACTCGAAAAATCGGGACGGCTGGAAACCAGATTCACGCCGGCGCATGACCGCGTCATCGAAAGCGGCGCCTGGCGGCGGCGCGTGCATCACTGGCTGTTTCAGGAGACCTTGCCTCTATGGTCGACATCAGGCGTCGACGAGCGCCACGGCGGCTTCCATGAGGCGCTTGGCTTCGACGGCTCCCCGCTGTTGAAGCCGAAGCGCATGCGTACCCAGGCCAGGCAGGTTTATGCTTTCGCGGTGGCCAAGGGCCACGGCTGGACCGGCCCGGCCGACCGGCTGATCGCGCATGGCATCGACTTCATGGCGGGGCAGGGCCGCACCGAACGAGGCGGTTGGGTGCGCACACTGAATGTCGATGGCTCCGTCGCCGACCCGGTCGAGGACGCCTACGATCATGCCTGCATCCTGCTGGCATTGGCGCATGCGCATATGTCGGGCAATGCCGATGCCTTGCGGCTCGGCGAAGAAACCTTCGCCTTCCTCGATGCGCATCTGGAGGACAGCCGCATGACCGGCTTCCTCGAGACATCGAGCGGGGCTGGCGAGCGGCGCTCCAACCCGCACATGCATCTGCTCGAAGCTTTCCTGGCCTGGTACCAGGCGACCGGCGAGCGCGCGCATCTGCGCCGTGCGGCGCGCATCATCGACCTCTTCCGCAGCCATTTCTTCGACCCTGAGAGCTGGACGCTCGGCGAGTATTTCGATGCCGAATGGAAACCGGTCTTGGGAGAGAAGGGGACCTGGACCGAACCTGGCCACCACTTCGAATGGGCATCGCTGCTGGTCGATTTCGCCGACCGCAGCGGCCAGGCCGAACTGAGTGTCTTTGCCCGAAAACTCTATGCCTCGGCGATCGCCAACGGCCTCAACCGTGCCACCGGCCTTGCCTATGGGGCAGTCTCGCGGCAGGGCCTGCCGCTCGACCTGATATCGCGCAGCTGGCCGCAGGCCGAGGCGCTCAAGGCGGCGATCGCACTGGATGGCTCGGGCGGCCCTGATCTGAAGCCGGAGATCGAGGCGCGCGTCGGCCGGCTGTTCCGCTGGCACATCGACCCGGCGCCGCTCGGTCTGTGGATCGACCGCATCGACGAGCGCGGCCGCTCGCTGGCATCGGACGTGCCGGCGAGCATTTTCTATCACCTGGTCTGTGCGCTGACCCAGTATCTGGATGGCACGACGGAGAAGTAGGCGGGATCAGTACGGACTGGCGACGTCCCCGGTCTCGACATAGATCGACTTCAGCTGCGAATAGAGCGCCAGTGCCGCCAGGGAGTTCTCGCGGCCGATGCCGGATTGCTTGACGCCGCCGAAGGGGATTTCCACCGGCGTCAGATTGTAGGCGTTGATCCAGCAGGTCCCAGCCTGCAACTCGGCGATGACGCGGTGGGCGCGCGGCAGGTCGCGTGTGAAGACGCCGGCGGCAAGGCCGAACTCGGTGTCGTTGGCGCGCTCGATCACCTCGTCCTCGCCATCGAATTTCAGCACGCTCATGACCGGGCCGAAAATCTCCTCGCGGGCGATCCGCATCGTGTCGGTGACGCCGGTGAACACCGTCGGCTCGACGAAGAAGCCGCCCTGGAAGCCCTGCAGCGACGGCACATTGCCGCCACAGGCCAGCGTCGCCCCATCCTGCTTGCCGGCCGCGATATAGCCGACGACCTTCTCGTGCTGTGACTTGGAGACCAATGGCCCCATCTGCGTTTCCGGATCGAGCGGATCGCCAATGCGGATTTTCTTGGTCCGTTCGACCAGCCGCTCGACAAAGCGGTCGTGAATCCCGCTCTGGACGAAGACGCGCGTGCCGTTGGAACAGATCTGGCCGGCCGAATAGAAGTTGCCGAGCATGGCGCCGCCAATGGCATTTTCGAGATCGGCATCGTCGAAGACGATCAGCGGCGACTTGCCGCCGAGTTCCATCGTCGCGTGCTTCATCTTGGACCCCGCCAGCGACAGCACCTTGCGCCCGGTCGGCACCGAGCCGGTCACCGAGACCTTGGCGACGACATCATGGCCGACAAGCCCGGCGCCGACATCGCCATAGCCTTGCACGACGTTGAACAGTCCGTCGGGCAGGCCGGCTTCCGAGTAGATCTCGGCCAGCGCCAGCGCCGAAAGCGGCGTGTTCTCCGATGGCTTGAAGACCATGGCGTTGCCCATGGCGAGCGCCGGCGCCGATTTCCAGCCGGCGATCTGGATCGGATAATTCCACGCGCCGATGCCGACGCAGACGCCAAGCGCCTCGCGGCGCGTGTAGGCGAAGGGCCCGCCGAGGTCGACAGCTTCGCCGTTGAAGACGGCGACCGCGCCGGCGAAATATTCGAGGCAATCGGCTGCCGAAGGGGCGTCCGCCACCAGCGTCTCCTGGATCGCCTTGCCGGTGTCGAGCGTCTCGATGCGGGCAAGATCGGCGTTGCGGGCGCGCAAGATGTCTGCGGCACGGCGTAGGACGCGGCCGCGCTCGACCGGTTTAAGTCGCGCCCAGGCCGGCTGTGCGGCGCGTGCGGCCTCGATGGCGAGTTCCAGCACGTTCGGCGTCGCCGAACGCAACATGGCGATGGTCTCGCCCGTGGCGGGATAGATGACCGGTAGCGGCGCGCCGCCTTCGTCCTCGATATAGCGTCCGTTGACATAGTGCGAAGCCGTGGGCTGGGCGCGCATGGGAAATCTCCAAATCATTTCGCCCCCACGCATCGGCTGTCGGGCGGCTCACTCTATCGGCGGATCATGGCCTATCTGTCAGACGCCTGCCAGCGCGGATTGATCCACGGTTCCTGGTTGGACGGCGCGAGCGGTGTGCGGCCAAGGATGTGATCGGATGCCTTCTCGCCGGTCATGATCGACGGCGCGTTGAGGTTGCCGTTGGTCACGCGCGGGAAGATCGAGGAGTCGGCGACCCGCAATCCGTCGACCCCGATGACCCGGCATTCCGGATCGACCACGCTCGATTGATCATCGGCGCGGCCCATTCGGCAGGTGCCGCAGGGGTGGTAGGCGCTTTCGGCATGGTCGCGAATGAACACATCGAGATCGTCGTCCGACTGGACATGGCTGCCCGGCGAGAGTTCCTGTCCGCGATAGGCATCGAAGGCCGACTGGCCGAAGATTTCGCGGGTCAGGCGGATGCAGTGGCGGAACTCCGCCCAGTCGTCCGGATGCGACATGTAGTTGAAGCGGATGACCGGCTTCGCTTTCGGATCGGGCGAGCGCAGCGTCACCGAGCCGCGCGACTTCGAGCGCATCGGCCCGACATGCGCCTGGAAGCCGTGCGACTTCGCCGCCGCCTTGCCGTCGTAGCGAACCGCCGCCGGGATGAAGTGGTACTGAATGTCGGGATAGTCGACGCCTGCCTGCGAGCGCACGAAGGCGGCGGCCTCGAAATGATTGGTGGCGCCAAGGCCCGATTTGAAGAACAGCCATTGCGCCCCGATCATCGCCTTGGAGAACGGGTTCAGCACTGAATTCAGCGTGATCGGTTTGGTCGCTTCCTGCTGGATGTAGAGCTCCAGATGATCCTGCAGGTTGCCGCCGACGCCGGGCCGGTCGGCCACGACGGCGATGCCGTTTTCGCGCAAATGCCCGCCCGGCCCGATACCGGACAGCATCAGGATCTTTGGCGAATTGATCGACGATGCCGCGACGATCACTTCACGTCGCGCCTTAACGACCTGAATCTGTTTGTGAGCTTCGATCTCGACGCCGATGGCGCGTTGATTCTCGATGATCACCCGGCGCGCAAAGCCTTTGACGAGACTCACGTTTTTGCGCCTGAGCGCCGGCTTCAGATAGGCTGATGCCGCCGACCAGCGGCGGCCACCCAGAATGGTCTGCTCCATCGGGCCGAAGCCTTCCTGCTTGGCGCCATTGTAGTCGTCGGTCAGTTCAAACCCTGCCTGGCGGCCCGCTTCGACGAAGGCGCCATAGAGCGGATTGCGGCGCGAGCCTCGCTGCACATGCAGCGGGCCGCCGTGCCCGCGCCAGCCATCCTCGCCGCCGTTCGAATCCTCCATGCGCTTGAAGTAGGGCAGCACGTCGGCGAAGGCCCAGCCGGCGGCGCCCTGTTCTGCCCAATGGTCGAAGTCGCGGGCGTGGCCGCGCACATAGACCATGCCGTTGATCGAGGATGAGCCGCCGATCACCTTGCCGCGCGGCGTCGCCAGCACGCGGCCGCCCAGATGCGGCTCCGGCTCGCTGGCGAAGCCCCAGTCGTAGAGGCTCATGTTGAGCGGGATCGACAGTGCCGACGGCATCTGGATCAGAGGTCCGAGATCGGTGCCGCCGAATTCGACGACGATGACCGAATGCTTGCCGTCTTCAGACAGGCGATAGGCCATGGCCGAGCCGGCGGAGCCGGAGCCGATGATGACGAAATCCGCTTCAAGCATGGTTCAAATGCGCCCATCGTTCATATGCGTGATGAAATCGGCGAGCGAAACGTTGCCGCCGGTTGCAACCACAAGGACGGTCTTGCCCTTCACATCGACCTTGCCGCCGAGCAGTGCCGCGAGTGATGCCGCGCCAGACGGCTCAAGCACCAGCTTCATCCGCTCGAAGGCGATCCGCATGGCGCCGCGCACCGACTGGTCGTCGACGGTGATGCCGCGAACGCCCGCGGTCTTGACCGCCGCGAACGGCGCGTCGCCCGGCCGTCGTGACATCAGCCCGTCGCAGATCGATTTCGGGCCGATCGGCATGGTCTCGATGCTGCCATGCGCCAGCGAGGAACCCATGCCGTTGAAGCCTTCGGGCTCGACGCCGATGATCTCGGTCGCCGGCGACAGATAATGGAAGGCGAGCGAAACGCCGCCGATCAGCCCACCGCCGCCGACCGAGCAAAACAAAAGATCAGCGCTGGCGTCCTTGGCGGACAATTGATCGAGCGCTTCGAGGCCGGCGCCCGCCTGGCCGGCGACGATCTCCGGATCGTCGAAAGGATGCAGCAGGGCCAGGCCTTCGGTCTCCGCGATCCCGCGCGCCTTGGCGGCGGCGACTTCCTCGCGGGCCCGATCGCCGTGATCGGTCAGCACGACGCGCGCGCCGTAGCCTGCGGTGGCGTCACGCTTGGCGGCCGGCGCATCGATTGGCATGACGATGGTCACCGGAATGCCGAGCGCCTGGCCGGCCGCGGCCAGCCCTTGCGCGAAATTGCCGGAGGAATAGGCGACGACGCCCTTCTTCGCCTCGTCGGGCGAAAGCCGCTTCAGCCGCCAATAGGCGCCGCGAACCTTGAACGATCCGGCCCATTGCAGCGATTCCGGCTTGATGAAGACGCGGGCCGCACCGGTTTCCTTGGCGAGCGCCGCCGATTCCAGCAATGGCGTGACCTGCGTCGCCTGGGAGGTGACGGCATAGGCCTTTCTGAGATGATCGAGGGAAGGGACGAGAAGGTCTGCCATCATTCGCCTCGCGGATACCTTTTGCTCTCTTCGAGATTGTCGAGGTTCATGTGATTGCGCATGTAGCGCTCGGACGCCTTCTGCAGCGGCTGGAAATCCCAGGGATAATAGGCGCCGTTGCGCAGCGCCGGATAGACGACCCAGCGGCGTGCCTGGCTCTCGCGCACGGCGGCGTCGAAGCCGGCCATGTCCCAACGCGACCGCACCTTTTCCATGAATGCCGCCACCAGGCTCGCATTGGCAGGGTCGTCGGCGAGATCGTCCCGCTCGAGCGGATCGGCCTCGAGATCGAACAATTGCGGCGGATCGAGTTCGCAATGGACGAATTTGTATCTGCCGTCACGGATTGCCACCAAGGGTGCATAGGAGCCTTCCGCGGCGTACTCGATCAATACCGGTGCCGTGCGCTGTCCGCCCTGGGTGAGCGGCAGCAGCGACTGGCCGTCGGTCCATGGCGCGATCGCCTCGATATCGATGCCGGCGAGGTCACAAAGCGTTGGTGCCACGTCGAGATTTGAGACCGGCGCCTCGATCAGCCCGGCACGAATGCCCTTGCCGGCAATCATCAACGGCACCCGCGCCGAGCCTTCGAAGAAGCTCATCTTGAACCACAGGCCCCGCTCGCCGAGCATGTCGCCGTGATCCGAACAGAACAGGATTATCGTGTCGTCGAGCATGCGCGTTCGCGTGAGGACGTCCAGGAGTTCGCCGACCTTGTCGTCGACATAGGAGATGTTGGCGAAATAGCCGCGCCGCGAACGACGCACCTGCTGGGGCGTGATGTCGAAAGAGGGATAGTCGCTGGCGTGGTACAGCCGCTGGGAATGGGTGTCCTGATCGTCATGCGCGATGAACCCGGTTTCCGGGTCCAGCGCTTGGCAATGCTCATAGAGATCCCAATACTGCTTTCGCGCGACATAGGGATCGTGCGGATGCGACAGCGAGACGGTAAGGCACCAGGGCCGATGGCTCGCATCATCCTGTTCGCGCGAAAGCTGATAGAGCTTCTGCGACGCGAGGAACACGACTTCGTCGTCATACTCCATCTGGTTGGTGGTTTCGGCGACGCCGGCGCCGGTCACCGAACCCAGATTGTGATACCACCACTCGATGCGCTCGCCGGGTTTGCGGTAGTCCGGCGTCCAGCCGAAATCCGCCGGATAGATGTCGGTGGTCAGCCGCTCCTCGAACCCATGCAACTGATCCGGTCCGACGAAATGCATTTTGCCCGACAGGCATGTGTAGTAGCCGGCGGCACGCAGATGATGGGCGAAGGTCGGGATCGACGAGGTGAATTCCGCCGCATTGTCATAGACACCGGTGCGTGACGGCAACTGGCCGCTCATGAACGAGGCACGGCCCGGTGCGCAGAGGGGCGAGGCGGTGTAGTTGTTGGCGAAGCGCGCCGAACGCGCGGCCAGCGCTTTCAGATGCGGTGTGTGCAGAAATTCCGCCGGGCCGTCCGGGAAAAAGGTCCCGTTGAGCTGGTCGACCATGATAATCAGGAAATTGGGTCGCTTCGCTGTCACTGTTTGTGCCGTCCGCCAAGTTTGGTTTCGAGATAATCCTCGACCAGCGCGATCGCGGTCGCGGCGTCGGGCACGCCATCCTTCAGCGCGCGCCTGATGTAGAGCCCGTCGATCATCGCCGCCGTCGCTTCCGCGGCGCGGTCGGCTTCGGTCCTGGGCAGGATGCCGGTCAATCCGCTCATCAGGTTCGAATGCAGCCGCCTTGCGTAGATTCTGAGCAGCCGGCGCAGCGAGGACGACTGCTGCGCCTCGACATAGAAGGCGAGCCATGCGGCGATGGTCTCCGCCTGGAACTGGATGTCGGAAAAGTTGACGGCGACCACGGCCGAGACGCGCTTGCGCGGGGAAGTGGCGGATTGAAGCGCGCGGCGCATGTCGGTGGTCAGTTCAGCCAGGATGTGCCGCATCGTCGCGAACAGCAGCTCATCCTTGGCGCCGAAATAGTGATGGGCAAGAGCTGAAGACACACCGGCGCGCCCGGCAATCTCGGACATGGTCACGTCAAGCGAGCCACGCTCGCCGATCGCCGAGATCGTCGCGTCGATGAGCGCCTTGCGGCGCAATGGCTCCATTCCGACTTTTGGCATGCTGTTTCCGATTTTGCGGGGAGATTATTTTTTATTGACGCGTCAATCAATAAAAAAATCGACGCTCGCGCGACCTGCACCAAGCGATTGTTGCATTGCGGCCCTTCACGGTCCGGGCAAGAATGTTTATATTTGAACAATAAAGGCGAAGCACGCCACGAGCCACGGGCGAGGCTGGCGCCAAGGATGGAGACCGCCATGACCGCATGCATCGTTGGCTGGGCGCATTCGCGCTTCGGCAAGCTCGAGGGTGAAACGCTCGAAAACCTGATCGTCAAGGTCGCGACGGACGCGCTCGATCATGCCGGCATCGGTCCGGACGAGGTCGACGAGATCGTGCTTGGCCATTTCAACGCCGGCTTTTCGCCGCAGGATTTCACGGCAAGTCTGGTGCTCCAGGCGGACGACCGGTTGCGCTTCAAGCCGGCCACGCGCGTCGAGAACGCCTGCGCCACCGGTTCGGCCGCCGTCCGGCAGGGCATTCGCGCCATCGACGCAAACGCCGCCCGGATCGTGCTGGTGGTCGGAGCCGAGCAGATGACGACGACGCCCGGGCCGGAAATCGGCAAGAACCTGCTCAAGGCGTCCTATCTGCCCGAGGACGGCGAGACGCCGGCCGGCTTTGCCGGCGTCTTCGGCAAGATCGCGCAGGCTTATTTTCAACGCTATGGCGACCAGTCGGATGCGCTCGCCATGATTGCCGCCAAGAACCACAAGAATGGCGTCGACAATCCCTATGCGCAGATGCGCAAGGATTTCGGCTATGAATTCTGCAGGCAGGAGAGCGAAAAGAACCCCTTCGTCGCCGGTCCGCTGAAGCGCACCGACTGCTCGCTGGTTTCCGACGGTGCCGCAGCCCTTATCCTTGCCGACACGGCAACGGCGCTGAAGATGCGCCGTGCCGTCGCCTTCCGCGCCAACGAGCATGTGCAGGATTTCCTGCCGATGTCGAAGCGCGACATCCTGACCTTCGAAGGTTGCGAACAGGCCTGGACCCGCGCGCTGAAGAATGCCGGCGTGACGCTCGATGATCTCTCCTTCGTCGAAACGCATGACTGCTTCACCATCGCCGAATTGATCGAATATGAGGCGATGGGGTTGGCGAAGCCCGGTGAGGGCGCCAAATTGGCGCTGGATGGCACGACGGCAAAGGACGGCCGCCTGCCGGTCAATCCCTCCGGTGGCCTGAAGGCCAAGGGCCATCCGATCGGCGCCACCGGCGTCTCCATGCATGTCTTGACCGCCATGCAGCTTGTCGGCGAAGCCGGCGGCATCCAGGTGCCGGGAGCGAAACTCGGCGGCATCTTCAACATGGGCGGTGCGGCTGTCGCCAACTACGTTTCCATTCTGGACCGGATCAGATAGACCGCCCGCATTACAGCGCCGCGCGCCGTTGGGCGGGCGAAGGACGCTGTAACATTTTGATTTTGCGGGAGGTGACATGACAAATCCGGTTCTGATCGAGGTTTTGCGCGGCGCCATTGTCGAGAGCGCCCATCGCGGTGCCGTCGCCGTCTTCGATGCCGACGGCAAGCCGGTCCTGGAGATCGGCGACACTTCGAAGCCGGTCTTTCCCCGTTCCGCCGTCAAGGCGATCCAGGCCCTGCCGCTTGTCGAAACGGGTGCTGCCGATGCGTACGGCTTCGGCAACCGCGAACTGGCGCTGGCCTGTGCCTCCCATTCCGGCGAGCCTGCGCATGTCGAACTGGCGCGGTCCATGCTGGCCAGGGCTGGGTTGGACGGGTCGGCACTCGAATGCGGGACCCACTGGCCCTCGAACCATGGCGCGGAGATTGCGCTCGCGCGTGCCGGCGGTTCGCCAAATGCGCTGCATAACAATTGTTCCGGCAAGCATTCCGGATTCTTATGCACCTGCGTCCATTCAGGCATCGCGCATCGCGGTTATGTGAGACCGGATCACGCTCTGCAGGAAATGGTGCGCGACGCCATGCAGGCAGTCACCGGCGCTGTCCACGGTGCCGACGAACGCGCGATCGACGGCTGCTCGATCCCGACCTATGCGGTGCCGCTGAGGAGTTTCGCGCTCGGCTTTGCCCGCATGGCCACGGCACAGGGCTTTGGCCCGGAGCGGGCAAAGGCTGCGAAGCGCCTGCTCTCCGCCTGTATGGCGGAGCCGTTCTTCGTCGCCGGCACCGGCCGTGCCGATCTTGCCTTGATGGAGGCAGCACCTGGCCGAATCTTTGCGAAAGGCGGAGCCGAGGGCGTCCATTGTGCCGCAATTCCGGAACTCGGCCTCGGTATCGCCGTCAAATGCGATGACGGTGCCGGGCGCGCCGGCGACGCCATCGCCGCCGCCGTGCTCGCCAGGCTGCTGCGGGCGGACGAGGCCTTGGCGGCGAAGCTGCTCGAACTGGCGAACGCGCCGATCGAAAGCCGGATTGGCGCCAAGGTCGGGGCACTGAGGCCGACGCCGGCCTTGAATTGAAAGCAGCGATCAGCTGACGCGGTTGCGCTCGACGGACAGATGCGCATAACCGCTGCTGCTGGTCTGGGTGAGGTCAGCTGTTACCGGCTCCGCCCAGCGCTGCCCGACGACGGCCCCGTTCAGCGCACCATCGATGACATTGTCGGAAATGACGGCAGTGCCGGCACCCTCGACCACGCTGACGACGATGCCGGTGCCTGCCTTGCGGATGATGTTGCCGGTGGCCACGACATTGCGCAGATACGGCCCCCAGCCGATCGACATGCCATAGAGCGGCGCGTTCTCGATGACGTTGTTGGAAGCGATGGTGTCGGCTTCGACGGCAATGCCGACACCGAACCCTGGCGGGTCCGCTGTGTAGGGGACGCTGGTCGACAAATTGCGCACGATGTTGCCGGAGCAGACACCCATGCGGCCGCCTTCGTTGAAGTTGACGATCGAGATGCCGTTGGCCGCACCATCGACGATATTGTTGCTGATGACGGCGCCCTCGAACGAGAATTCGGAATAGACCGCGGTCTCGCCCGAGCGTGAGCAGGTGTTGCCCGATATCTGCAAATTGCTGGAACTGTTGGCCCGGATCGCCGAAAAAGCGCAGTCCGAAACCACATTGCCCGAGATGACGACATTTCCGGCGCGGAAGGCATTGATGCCGTTGCCGTTCTGGCCGGTACCCCCGCTGCGCGCGCCAATGTGTTCGACGCGGTTGCCGGTGACCATGGTGCCGTCTTCCGCCGCTTGCCAGCGATGCACCAGGATGCCGCCATTGGCGCAATCGGAGACGGTGTTGCCTGAAATTGCCAGGCCTCCGGCTTCGACTGAATAGATGCCGGCATCGGCGGCCCCGGATATGTCCGAGCGCTCGATCCGGCCCACCGCATGTTCCAGCGCCAGCCCGTTCTTGCCGCTGCCTGTGATCTGGCAGTTATCCACCATCAGGTGCGCGACCCGGCGCAAATCGAGCAGCCCCTGTGCGTAGTCGCCCATCGAGCGGTTCGAGCCGTCGAAGACCAGCCCGCTGAGTTCGATATGGTCGGCCTGTTCGGTCATGAACAGATGGCCGTCGCCGCCGTAGACGATCCGCGTGGCACCCGGCACGCCGGAAAGACGCACGCGGCCGGGCAGCGAGAGATTGGACACCACATAGGTGCCGGGCGGCAGGAAGACCGGCATGTCGCGGCCGTTCGCGTCGCGCAGCAGCTTGGCGAAGGCCTTGCTCTGGTCGTCAAACGTACCCGGCTGCACGCCAAGTTCGGTGGCGTTGATCGAGCCGCGCATCGAGGCTTTCTCGATGCCCGTCAGGCTGGCGGCTGTCGCCTTGCCGAGCGCAAGGCCCATGACGGCAAAGCCGGCGGTTTGCGTCAGCAACGTTCGTCTGTTCAACATCGGCACAGAATCCCAGTGTTCAGCCCCGACACCGCAGGAATCATGCCAGACGTCCGGCGCGCCTCTTCTCAGCGGCAATGGCTTGCCGAGCAGCTACTCGGCGCCTAAGTTCAGGGAATGAGCAGAGCTTTTACCCGCGAAGAAGACAGCGAGAATGCCATCGCCGGCGTTGGCGAGCGGCCGATCAGCACACACCGTAACCTTGTGACGGAGCGCGGCCTGGCGCAGATCGAGGACAATCTGGCCGATCTGCGCGATATCATGGCGAAAGCGGAGCGGAAAGCCGACCGCGAGCGCATCGCGGTCGTGTCGCGCGATCTTCGCTATTGGACCGCGCGGCGCGAGAGTGCCGAGCTTTCCGTGCCTGAGCCCGGCAGCGATGTCGTCCGCTTCGGCATGGGAGTCACGCTGGAAAGTGATGATGGCAAGAAGGTGCACTGGAAGATCGTCGGCGAGGACGAAGCCAATCCAGCCAAGGGCAGCATTTCGCATGTCTCGCCGATGGCGGTCGCGCTGTTTGGCAAGAAGCTCGGCGACGTCGCCAGCGTCAACGGCAAGGAGTGGGAGATCGTCAAGCTCTCGGAGAGTTGACGCAAGCTAGGTCCGTCTACTTGGCCATACTTTGCAATGCGGCCTCATACTGGTCCATGACATCACGAGCAGCGCGCATCTGCCGTTCGACGTCACTTCTCACCGGTCTTAGAATGCCGCAGTCATCGGTTTCGATGATCTGGAATTGATCGCCTACTCGCATGTTCAGGTTGTCCAGCATTTCCTGCGGCAAGATCACGACACCTGATCCGTCGTCGAGCTTGCGGACAATAGTCTTCACGGCTGTTACCCTTGGTTGCATTCGTCATTGTGACACAACCTTTCCAGCGCTACAATGTTTCGCTCAACGCGCCAGCAGCCGATCCAGCAGCCGATCCGCCGCTTCCGGAATGACCGTGCCCGGCGGGAAGATTTCCGCAGCACCCGCTCGTAGCACCGCATCGTAGTCCTGCGGCGGGATAACGCCGCCGGCCACGATCAGCATGTCGCCTCGGCCGAGCTTCTTCAGCGTGTCGCGCAATTCGGGGATCAGCGTCAGGTGGCCGGCTGCCAGTGATGAGGCGCCGATGATGTGGACGTCATGCTGGACAGCCAGCCTGGCGATCTCTTCCGGCGTCTGGAACATGGCGCCGACGGTGACGTCGAAGCCGAGATCGGCGAAGGCGGTGGCGATCACCTTCTGCCCGCGGTCGTGGCCGTCCTGTCCCATCTTGGCGACGAGAATGCGCGGCTTGCCGCCGTTTTTCTTTTCGAAGGCATCAAGCTTGTCCTGCAGCCGATCGACCACAGGATTGTCGCCAAGCGCCTTGCGGTAGACACCGGAAATGGTCTGCACCGTGGCCACATGGCGCCCATAGGCTCTTTCCAAGGCGAACGAGATTTCGCCGACAGTGGCATTGGCGCGCGCGGCGCGGATGGCGAACTCCAGGAGGTTGTCCTGGCCTTGTGCGGCACGGGTCAGCGCATCCAGCGCGCTTTCGACGGAGGCGACGTCGCGCGTGCCTTTCAGCCGTTGCAGCTTCGAGAGTTGCCTGGCCCTGACCTCGGCATTGTCGATCTTCAGAACGTCGACTTCGATATCGGTTCCGGGGCGATGCGCATTGACGCCGACCAGCATCTGCTCGCCGGAATCGATGCGCGCCTGCGTGCGGGCCGCGGCTTCCTCGATGCGCAGCTTGGGTATGCCCTTTTCGATCGCCGCCGCCATGCCGCCGAGAGCCTCGACCTCCTCGATATGGGCAAGCGCACGCGCCGCCAGATCGTGCGTCAGCCGCTCGAGATAGGCCGAACCGCCCCACGGATCGATGATGCGCGTGGTACCGGATTCCTTCTGCAGGATGAGTTGCGTGTTGCGGGCGATGCGCGCCGAATGGTCGGTCGGCAGCGCCATTGCTTCGTCGAAGGAATTGGTGTGCAGCGACTGTGTATGCCCCTGGGTCGCGGCCATCGCCTCGATCATGGTGCGGATGATGTTGTTGTAGGGATCCTGCGCCGTCAGCGACCAGCCGGAGGTCTGGCAATGGGTACGCAGGGACAGCGACCGCTCGTCCTTCGGCGCGAAGTTCTTTTTCATCAGCGTCGCCCACAATAGGCGTGCGGCCCTGAGCTTTGCCACTTCCATGAAGAAGTTCATGCCGATCGCCCAGAAGAAGGACAGGCGCGGCGCGAAGCGGTCGATATCGAGCCCTGCCGCGACGCCGGCGCGGGCATATTCGATGCCGTCGGCGATCGTATAGGCGAGTTCCAGGTCGGCGGTCGCGCCTGCCTCCTGCATGTGATAGCCGGAGATCGATATCGAATTGAACTTCGGCATGTTCTTCGAGGTGTAGGAGAAGATGTCGGAGACGATCCGCATCGAGGGCTTCGGCGGATAGATGTAGGTGTTGCGGACCATGAACTCCTTCAGAATGTCGTTCTGAATGGTCCCCGCCAAATCCTTCTGCGCGACGCCTTGTTCTTCGGCCGCCACGATGTAGAGCGCCATGATCGGCAGAACCGCGCCGTTCATAGTCATCGACACGGTCATGTCGCCGAGCGGAATGCCGTCGAACAACTGCCGCATGTCGAGGATGGAATCGATGGCCACGCCCGCCATGCCGACATCGCCGGCGACACGCGGATGGTCTGAATCATAGCCGCGATGCGTGGCGAGATCGAAGGCAACCGAAAGACCTTTCTGGCCGGCGGCAAGGTTGCGCCGGTAAAAGGCGTTGGACTCCTCGGCGGTCGAAAAACCTGCATATTGCCGGATCGTCCAGGGCTGCTGGACATACATGGTCGGGTAGGGGCCGCGCACGAAGGGCGCCAGGCCCGGATAGGTGTCGAGATGCGGCAACCCCTTGAGGTCGCCCTGGCTGTACAACTGCTTGACGACAAGACCTTCCGGCGTCGTCCGCTGTCCCTTGACCTCGACCGGTGCGCGGCGGGGTGGCACCCAGCCGATCTGACTGAAATCCGGAATCAAGAAGCGGCCCCGATGGATTGATCGATGCGGACCGGCGACAGCGCTTCGCACAGGACGACACCCTCGGTGAAGGCAGGTCGCCGCTCTGCGTTCAGCGTCTCGATCGGACGCTCGCTCTTCAAGGGGTGAAGCGTGGCGCCGATGATGGCCCGCTCGCCTGACTTGAAGGCAATGCCGCGCTGGGCGGCGGCAGTGCGGACGCGCTGCTGGATATGTCCGTCCCGAAGGCTGGACAGCACGCCCCCCTCTGCCTCGATCGTCTGCAATTCCGCCCACGCTGCTTCGCAAAGGTCTGACGTAAGCGCTTCGACGGCACCGGAGCCATAGGCGGGATCGGCGACATGATCGACATGGCTTTCATTGGCCATGATCAGCTGCGCGTTGCGCGCGACGCGGCGGGCAAAAGCAGCCGGCAGGCCATGCGCGATCGTATGCGGCAGGATGGAGATCGAATCGGCGCCTCCCGCCGCCGCGGCGAAGCAGCCGATCGTCGTGCGCAGGATGTTGTTTTCGGGGTCCAATGCCGTCATCATGCGAAATGATGTCTCGGCATGGATGTTGGCCGTGGAATTGGGGATCGAGCAGGCCTCCTGGGCTCGTGCCCACAGCCTGCGCAAGGCCCTAACCTTGGCCATTGACAGGAACTGGTCCTGGTCGACGCTGAGCGCGAAACCGATATGAGGCGCGGCATAGACGAGCGGCTGCCGCGCCTTCTCGAACATTCTCAGATACGAGACCGCCGAAGCCAGCATGATGCCGAGTTCCTGCGCTTCCGTGGCGCCGGCATTGTGAAAGACGCGACCGTCCGCCTCCAGAAGCACACCGGGGACGCCCATCGAGAAGAAATGCGCCAGCGATTGCGGCATCGATTCCTGCAGCGCCTCGATCGACATGCGCAGCCGGCCGGTGCCGGCGAGGATAGCAGCCGGATCGATGCCGAAGGAAAGATTGAGCTTTGCCGGATCGGAGCGGCGCTTGCTTAGGAACGCCACCAGCCAGTCAGCCATGGGGCGGCTCCAGGGGTGGGTGTCGATGCGGATCTGGATCCTGTTGAGGGGCACGCCCTCCAGCACCGTCTCCAGTGCCTGCGCCGTCCTCGGCAGGCCGTAGCCGAACGCGTTCGGGGCACCCTCGAAGACAAGCGACAGTCCCGTCGCGCCCTGCGCGATGTCTTCCAGGGCCTGGCCCTTGGCGCGATCGACATTGGGGTCGTCGACACGCTGGCTGACGATCCAGGGCGATTGAGGATTGGCGCGCACGATCGGTTCGGCTCCGGTCGCGCGGTCATAGAGCGGCTCGACGCGGATGTTGTCGTCGGTGTGCGAGACCAGCTTTTCCTCGAAGGGTGCGCCGGCCAACGCCTTTTCCGCCAAGGCCAGCCATCGCTGACGCTGCGCATCCGTTGGCTCAACATCCCTGGTCAAGGCTCCGGCGCCCATTCATCGTCCT
The DNA here is from genome assembly GCF_006439515.1 of Mesorhizobium sp. B3-2-1. Classification (NCBI taxonomy): domain Bacteria; kingdom Pseudomonadati; phylum Pseudomonadota; class Alphaproteobacteria; order Hyphomicrobiales; family Phyllobacteriaceae; genus Mesorhizobium; species Mesorhizobium sp. B3-2-1. Next base: position 116,056 of record NZ_VFTI01000006.1, read on the forward strand.
CGTTCTATGTGGCCGCACCAGACCGGACAGCCCAGTCTACGGTCCCCGGTCGGTTATCGCAATGCGCGTCCAAGGCCCTTATCCCACTCACCTGATATTCGATCCACCTGATATAGGGCGGCTTGCGTAGGCGGACCATGAACGATTGCCAAACACCATCGAAATTCGCAAGTTCCAAAATCCGCTCCTGGCGATTACCCGATTGGATGATTGGCCCGCGTTGGACAATTGTCATTGTCGCTGTGCAACGGCCTAACTATACCTTTCGGGCAAAGGCTGGCTTTAGACACATCAGTTTGCGGAGACCCGGACATATGGCTGACGACACCAGTATTTTCATCGGCGCCAGCCGCAAGCCCGACGACAGCTATCAGCGCGCCGAAAATCTGCTGCTGCAATACGGCAACCGCCACGGCCTGGTGACCGGCGCCACCGGTACCGGCAAGACCGTCACCTTGCAGATCCTGGCTGAAGGTTTTTCCAACGCCGGCGTGCCGGTCTTCTGCGCCGACATCAAGGGCGACCTTTCCGGTATCGCCATGATGGGCGCCGCCCAGGATTTCCTGGTCAAGCGGGCACAACAGGTCAAGCTCGACCCTTATGATTTTCAGGAATTCCCGGTCATCTTCTGGGACCTGTTCGGTGAGCAGGGCCACCCCATCCGCGCGACCATTTCGGAAATGGGACCGCTGCTCCTGTCGCGCCTGATGAACCTGACGGACGCACAGGAAGGGATCATGAACATTGCCTTCCGCATTGCCGATGAAGAGGGCCTGCTTCTCCTCGACCTCAAGGACCTGCAGGCGCTTCTCGCCAACATTGCGGAGCGCGCCGAAGAGATCAGCGCCCGCTATGGCAATGTAACGAAACCCTCTGTCGGCGCCATTCAGCGCACGCTGCTGGTGCTGGAGCAGCAGGGCGCGGCGAACTTCTTCGGTGAGCCGGCCTTGCGGATTTCCGACATCATGCGCACGACCCGTGACGGTCGCGGCGCCATCAGCGTGCTGGCCGCCGACAAGCTGATGATGAATCCGCGCCTCTACGCGACGTTCCTGCTCTGGCTGATGTCGGAGCTGTTCGAGGAACTGCCCGAAGTCGGCGACCCCGACAAGCCGAAGCTGGTCTTCTTCTTCGACGAGGCGCACCTCTTGTTCGACGAGGCGCCGAAGGTGCTGATCGACCGGGTCGAGCAAGTGGTCCGCCTGATCCGCTCCAAGGGCGTCGGCGTCTATTTCGTCACGCAGAATCCTCTGGATATTCCCGAAAAGGTCCTGGCCCAACTTGGCAACCGCGTGCAGCACGCGCTGCGCGCCTACACGCCGCGCGAGCAGCAGGCGGTGAGGACGGCGGCCGAAACCTTCCGGCCCAATCCCGACTTCGACTGCGCCACCGCCATCACCCAGCTCGCCACCGGCGAGGCGCTGGTTTCGACGCTGGAGGCCAAGGGCATTCCGTCGATGGTCCAGCGCACGCTGATCCGTCCGCCGTCATCGCGGCTTGGACCCATCACCCCCGCCGAGCGGCAGAAGCTGATCGGGGAAAGCCCAGTCACCGGCCAGTATGACCAGGTCATCGACCGCGAATCGGCCTTCGAGATGCTGCAGAAAAAGGCCAAGGAGACGCAGGACGCAGAGGCGCAGGCGCAGCAGGCAGGCACTGGCGGCTCGCGCTGGACCATTCCAGGCTTCGGCAATGACGATCCAACGCCGCAGTCCGGCGGCCGGCGCGCGCCGGCCCCGCGCCCTTCCAACCGCCAGACGGTGGCGGAAGCGGCGATCAAGTCGGTGGTGCGCTCGGTTGGCTCGTCGGTCGGACGGGCGATCGTGCGCGGAATATTGGGCAGCCTGTCGCGGGGACGTTAAGCCGCTCCGGACCGGTGGATGCCTTCACAGGCGACCTGGACCGACGGCTTCAAAGCCCTCGGCAGCTTCGGCGCCGGGCTGAAGGCGTGTCTAATGTTCACCGCGCCAGATTCGCTCGATGACGTCGAAGGCCAGAGAGACATTTGGATCGGATCGCCGCGCGAACAAGCAGGCAAAACCCAGGCTGGTCTCCAGCTTGACCCTGTCTGCGATAACCAGGCCGTTTGCCTGCCGTTCATTGAGCGCGATCGATTCCCGGCAGAGGCTCAGCCCGAGGCCGGTACGAACCATCGCCAGCATCGAGGTTTCCTGGTCGACCAGGGCGACGATATTCTGCTTGAGGCCGCCAAATTGCCTGGCAAGCAGCCTGTTATGGACCGATTCCGATGGAGTGCCGATCCAAGGAAGCTCGGCAAGCTCCTTCCAGTCCCTCCCTGCCACCATGCCGGCAAAGCCAGGCGGCGCCACGACGCGATAGGTCATGCGTGACAATGGCTTGATGAAGAACTGGGCCTCGGATTGCGTGTCGGCGGCATCGGTGCTGGTGCCGAAATCATCGAGATCGCCGAGAAAAAAGCCGACATCCAGTTCGTTGCGCTTCAGCCGGATGGCGACCTCGCCACTCATGCCTTGCCGAAGTTCCGTGTCCATGCCCGGGCCACTTTCGGCGAGAGCCTGCAGAAACGCGCCCAGGCGGGTGAATTCAGGGTCGATGATCGTACCGATCCTGAGTTTGCCGCGCAGCTTCGTGCTGAGATGCCTGGCGGTCTGTCTGAACTCAGCCGCCTGAGCCAGCACCTGCTGGCCTTTGGCCGCAAGCAGCGCGCCGTCGCGCGTCAATTCAAGTCCGCCGGCGGTCCGATGGAACAGTGTCACTCCGACGTCCTGGGAAAGCCGTTTGAGCTGAAGGCTGACGGCAGGCTGGGTGAGATTCAGCAATTCGGCCGCCTTGGTGACGTTGCCTTCCTGCGCCACGGTAACGAACGCCTTCACCAACCTGAAATCCAGATGATCCATATAAATTTCCGTTATAATCGTTTCTCCAATTTATCATTGGATTCAGCTGACAGATAGCCGCATTGTGGCATGGGAAGCATGTCGATGATGGTCGCGGGCGACGGGAATTATAAGAAAAACCCGGCTTGTAGTGCCCTTGTGAACGCGGCGCGGCGCTGCTGTTCATCGCATTTCGCGGAGGATTGACGGGAATGAAGGCGCGCGGCGTTCGCTCGGATATTGACGTTTTCGATTACATAGTGGTCGGCGCCGGGTCGGCGGGTTGCCTGCTTGCCAGCCGTCTCAGCAGCGATCCCGCCAGGCGGGTTCTGTTGATCGAGGCTGGCCGGAACGACAGCTACCCCTGGATTCACATTCCCGTGGGTTATCTTTACTGCATCGGCAATGCGCGTACCGACTGGCTTTACAACACCGAGCCCGAGGCGGGTCTCAACGGCCGCTCCCTGCGTTATCCCCGGGGCAAGGTCCTGGGTGGCTGCTCCTCGATCAATGGCATGATCTACATGCGCGGCCAGTCTCGCGACTACGATCAATGGGCGGCAGTCACCGGCGACGGCGAGTGGTCATGGGAAAAATCGCTGCCGGACTTCATGGCGCATGAGGATCACTATCGCCTCGACAACGGCGCCGACCCCGCCACCGGCGACAACAGCCGGTTCTCGGACATGCATGGCCACGGCGGCGAGTGGCGCATCGAAAAGCAGCGTCTCAAATGGGACATTCTCGAATCCTTCACCGACGCCGCTGTTCAGGCGGGCATCCCACGATCTTCAGATTTCAACGGCGGCGACAACGAAGGTGTCGGTTACTTCGAGGTCAACCAGAAATCCGGCTGGCGGTGGAATACGTCGAAAGCCTTTCTGCGGCCGGTTCGCCATCGCCGCAACCTGGCGATCTGGACGGAAGCCGAAGTCGACAGGCTGTGCATCGAAACCGCGCCGGATGGGCGTAAGCGGTGCACGGGATTGTTCCTGCACAGGCGCAACCGGCTGATATCGGTGCAGGCGAAATGTGAGGTCATTCTGTCGGCCGGGGCGATTGGCTCTCCGCAAATACTGCAGCTCTCGGGAATTGGCCCGGCGGCGCTTCTCAAGGGGGCCGGCATCGACGTCGAGCTTGATCTCCCAGGCGTTGGAGAAAATCTGCAGGATCATCTTCAGATTCGCGCCGTCTTCAAGGTCACCAATGCCAGAACACTCAACACGCTTGCCAACAGTCTTGCCGGTAAGGCTATGATCGGACTGGAATACGCTTTGAAGCGCACCGGGCCGATGAGCATGTCGCCATCGCAACTCGGCGCGTTCACACGCTCCGATCCAGGCCAGGCGCACGCCAATCTCGAATATCATGTGCAGCCGCTTAGTCTCGACGCATTCGGCGAACCCCTGCACACCATCCCGGCCTTCACCGCCAGCGTCTGCAACCTCAATCCGACCAGTCGCGGCAGTGTGCGGGTCCGCTCCGCTCAGCGCGGGGAAGCGCCCGCCATCGCCCCCAACTATTTGAGCACCGAGGAAGATCGCCAGATTGCCGCCGACAGCATCAGGCAGATCAGGTCGATCGTCGGCCAGCCGGCGCTTGCAAGATATAATCCCGTCGAATGGAAGCCCGGCGTGGAATTCCAGAGCGATGAAGATCTCGCGAAACTCGCGGGCGACATCGCAAACACCATCTTCCATCCCGTGGGAACCGTCAGGATGGGGCACAACGACGACGGGATGGCCGTTCTCGACAGTCGGCTGCGTGTCCGCGGCATCGAGGGATTGCGGGTTGTCGACGCCAGCGTGATGCCGACGATCACCAGCGGCAACACCAGTGCTCCCACGATGATGATCGCCGAAAAGGCGGCGCGCTGGATCATCGACGACGCGCAGCGACACGGACACTGAGCAAGAGATCACCGCCATGACATCGATTTCGCGTTCGGCACTGCCGCTGTCCGGCATCAAGATCATCGAATTCGGACAGTACATCGCCGGTCCCGCGGTGGCCATGATCCTGGGCGATCTCGGTGCGAGTGTCGTTCATGTCGATCCCCCCTCGGGTCCGCTCTGGGACAATCCGGCCAATGCAATTCTCAACCGCAACAAGTTGAGCGTCACGATCGACCTGAAAACCGCAGCAGGCTTGAACGAGGCGAACGCGCTGGTCGCCCAAGCCGACATCGTCATCGAGAATTTCAGGCCCAAAGTCTTGGCCCGGCTCGGCATCGACTTCGAAGCGCTGCGAAAAGTCCGTCCCGAGTTGATCACGGTATCGATCCCCGGCTTCGCCTCGAACGATCAACTGCGCAGCGACTGGCGCGCCTTCGAGACCGTTATCGCGGCCTCGTCCGGCGTCTTCACGGACATGGGGCTCAACCGGGTGCTGATGGGGATCAATCCGTCCTTTTCGCCGCTGCCCCTGGCCTCCGCCTATGGCACCATGCTCGCTGCTTCCGCAACCGTTCTGGCTCTTCAAAGTCGCCAGCGGACCGGACACGGCGATCATATCGAAGTGCCGCTCGCCAGCGCGGTGATGGAGGGCTTGTCCTACAACTCCATCAGGATCGAAGACTATCCGCTTCGCTATCAGACGCAGCGCGAGCGGGAGATCGAACGGCGCCGCAAGGAAGGCCTGCCGATGGACATGTCCTATGGCGACTTGCAGGAATTCCTCGATCCCTTCTATCGCAGCTACATGTGCGGCGACGGTCGGATGTTCTACGTCGTCTGCCCAAGCCACAAGAACCACGCCAAACGCTGCCTGCAGACGCTGGGCCTTTACGATGAACTCGTGAGTGAAGGGCTCCGCGAGGAAGACGACACCTATCTTCCCGTCTCGGAATGGTCGTCGGACGCGTCGCTCGGCGTCTATCCCTTGCCGAAATTCTGGGCCGACAAGATTGCCGCAAGGATGAAAGCGGTTTTCCTGACCCGCACTGCGGCGCAATGGGAGCGCATTTTCGGCGAGGGGTTATTTCCGGGAGCACCGCAGCGTTGGCTGCAGGAATGGATCGCCGACGATCATGCCAGGGCAACTGGCCTGATGATCGAGGTCGACGATCCCATACTGGGCCGCATGATCCAGCCGGGGCCGATGGTATGGCTGCAGGAAAGTGCGCAAGCCATGCTGAACCCGGTGCCGCGTAGCTGGGTAACCGTGGCCGAGGCCCAGGCAAGGCTGGCTGAAGTGAAACGGCAGCTCCCGCCTGTTCCAACCGCCAATGCCTCGGTCGGCTGGCTCGACGGCATCAAGATACTCGACCTCTGCAACGTCATCGCGGGCCCGCACTCGGTCGCGTACCTCGCCCGCTTCGGCGCGGAGGTGATCAAGATCGATCCGGCAAAACCGTTCTACGACTGCTGGAACACGGTGATTTTTGGCATGTCCCACATGCGCGGCAAAAAATCCGCGCTGCTGGATATCGCAACCGTTGACGGGCGCGAGGCATTCGAGAGATTGGTCAAGTCCGTGGATGTCGTCGTCTGGAACGCCACCGACCGTCAGGTCGAAGTCATGGGACTCGACCTCGAAGGGATGAGAGCCCTCAACCCCGACGCAATTTTCTGTCAGCTCGATTGCTTCAGTGGCGTCCGCGTCGGACCGCGCACCAACTATCTTGGCTATGACGATCTGGTTCAGGCGGCGACCGGCATCATGCTTCGGTTTGGGGGATCGATGCAGACGCCGGAAGAACATGCCCATGTCGGCACCATCGACGTCATGTGCGGCTTTGGCGCCGCTGTCGGCGTGGCTGCCGCGCTTTTCCAGAAATCCACAACCGGCGTTGTCGGCCGGCCACGCACGTCGCTGTCGGCGCTGACAGGGCTGGCGCAGATCCCCTTCTGCTACGACTATGAGGGCCGCCGACCATTCGACGAACCGGCGGGCCGCGAGACAAAAGGGTTCGACCCATTGTCCCGGCTTTATGAAACGGCGTCCGGTGGTTCGATCCTGCTATGTGCGTCGGACGCCGACTTACCACGCTTCGAGACAGTAGAGGGATTGACAGGGCTGGCTTCGATACCGGAGCCCGACCGGGAGACCCATCTGGCCAAGATATTCATGACCGAACCGGCCGAGATTTGGCAACAGCGCCTTGTCGAGGCTGATATCGGTGCATCGCCTTGCGAGAACATCGAGACGATCCGGGGCCGGAACGCAAGGATGGCGGACGGCAGGCCTGGTACCGAATATGGCAGTTACTCATTCTCCGTCTTCCCGGATCACCCGAGCGGCCACGCGGTGACCCAACTTGATCCTTTCGCCGTCCGGCCCAGTGAGGGAAAGGTCTATGCTCTTGCGTCGGCAGAGAAATACGGCGCCTCGACACGCACCGTTCTCGCCGCCGTCGGCTATGACGATGCTGAAATCGACAGAATGCTGAAGTCGGGTGCCGCCAGTGTTTCCTGGAGCAGCGCCTATTTGCCAGGCTGAGAACAGACACCAATGGCTCAAACTCCAAGGCGGCGTGGTTCGCCGCCTTGGATATCGATCAACTCAGAAAATCGCGTCCGTCACCGCTTTGACCGGTCCGAGCAGGACCGATCCGTCCGGCACGCCGGCGTCGATCGGGATGGCCTTGTGATTGGCCGTCGCCACCATCGGTTGGCGGGCGTCGCTGGTGACGATGACCGGCGTTTTCGACGGCACGCGATCATAAAGGTCGATGATGTCCTGGTTCATCAGGCGCACGCAGCCCGACGACACCGATTTGCCGATCGAACGCCATTCCGGCGAGCCGTGCAGGCGATAGAGCGTGTCCACATTGCCCTGGAAGAGATAGAGCGCGCGCGCCCCGAGCGGGTTCTTCAAGCCTCCGGGCATGCCGCCATTGTCGGCACTGTACTGCTTCAATTCCGGCTGGCGAGCGACCATCTCGTCCGGCGGCGTCCATTTCGGCCATTTCTGCTTCCACTGGACGACCGCGTCGCCCGACCATTCGAAGCCAGCGCGCCCGAGGCCGACGCCATAGCGGATGGCCTGGCCGCCCGGGCGAACCAGATAGAGGAAATGGCCCGTCGTATCGACGACGATGGTCCCCGGCTTCTGTCCGGTCGGATCGGGCACAATCTGGCGCAGGAACTGCGGATCGATCCTGTCGACGGGGATGGCCGGCAGATCGAAGCCGCCATCGCTGACAGCCGCGTACATCGACGCATAGTCGGCGAGCGGAGGCTCGACATAGGTTGGCGGCGGCGGCTCGGCTGGCCCCGGTCCCGTGGTGGCGCATGCCGAAACCGCGATCGAGGCGGCGCCCAGGGCTGCGGCGTTGAGAAAGCCGCGACGGCTCAGGCGATAAGATTCGATTTCGGTTATGGACATGGCTGCCTTCTTTAAGACTCAGATCGCAACAAAGCGTCAACATGCCGACGTCCGCTACGGGTGCCTGACAACACCTGAGGCGATAGACGGTTCCGATTCTGGCTCGAACGTGGACAAACAAAGGCGAAGCTGTGACTGCGCCGCCACTGTGGCGTTGGAGCCACAGGTCTATCAGGCGCCGGATACGAGTGCCTCCAGCGACGGCAGGATCAGGGCCGGCGGCAAGTCCCGGTATTCCTCCGGCTGGTTGGAGCGGTTGATCCAAACCGTGCGGAAGCCGAATTTGGTGGCGCCCGCGATGTCCCAGCGATTGGAGGACTGGAAGGAGATCGCGCCGGGATAGAGGCGCCATCCCGTGGCGACAATGTCGTAGACTGCTGGATCGGTCTTGAAGCGACGCGCCGCATCGACCGAATAGATGTCGTCCAGGACCTGGTCGAGTGCCGCTGACTTGACCGCCGCCTCCAGCATTTCGGGCGAGCCATTGGAGAGGATCGCCAGCCTGGCGCCCGAAGCCTTGAGCGCTTTCAGCACGGCCGGCACTTCGGGGTAACAGTCCAGCCTCCAATAGGCTTCCAGCAGTTTCGCCTTGAGGCTCGGATCGGCCGAAGGGACCTTACGCAAGGCGAAGTCCAGCGCCTGTTCCGTCAACTGCCAGAAATCGGCATAGGCGCCCATCAGCGTGCGCACCCAGGAGTATTCGAGTTGCTTGGCGCGCCAGACTTCGGACAGGAGCTGGCCGTCCGGTCCGATCGCGTCTGCATGGCGGCGCACGGCCGCGTGTACGTCGAACAGCGTGCCATAGGCGTCGAAAACATAGGCGGCGTATTGCATGGCAACAGTTTTGAGGCGAGGCGGGACAAGGTGCAAGCCTTGATTGCCTCGCACCCGTCGCTGGCCTCAACAAAACTCCCCGATGCTGGTTGACGGCAGCGACCAAAGCATCATCCAATGTTGTCACACAAGATTGACCGGAACAGGAAAACGCGATGACACTGGCTGCGGCGGCGCAATCCGCGACATGGACTTTCGTCGATGGCGATTGGTATGAAGGCAATGTCGCCATTCTGGGACCGCGCAGCCACGCCATGTGGCTCGGCACCAGCGTGTTCGACGGGGCTCGCTGGTTCGAGGGCGTCGCGCCCGATCTCGAACTTCATGCCGCACGCGTCAATGCCTCGGCGACCGCGCTCGGCCTGGCGCCGAACATGACGCCCGAGCGGATCGTCGGGCTGACCTGGGACGGATTGAAGAAGTTCGACGGCAAGACGGCGGTCTACATCAGGCCGATGTACTGGGCCGAGCATGGCGGCTACATGGGCGTGCCGGCCGATCCCGCCTCGACCCGTTTCTGCCTGTGCCTCTATGAATCGCCGATGATTTCGCCGACAGGCTTTTCCGTGACCGTGTCGCCGTTTCGGCGCCCGACCATCGAAACCATGCCGACCAACGCCAAAGCCGGCTGCCTCTATCCCAACAACGGCCGCGCCATCCTCGAGGCCAAGGCGCGCGGCTTCGACAACGCGCTTGTGCTCGACATGCTGGGCAATGTCGCGGAGACCGGAAGTTCGAACATCTTCCTGGTCAAGGACGGCCATGTGCTGACGCCGGCGCCCAATGGAACCTTCCTGTCCGGCATTACCCGCTCGCGCACGATGGCGCTGCTCGGCGACTATGGGTTCAGGACGACCGAAAAGACGCTGTCGGTGCGGGATTTCCTCGAAGCGGACGAAATCTTCTCGACCGGCAACCACTCCAAGGTGGTGCCGATCACCCGCATCGAGGACCGCGACCTGCAACCTGGCCCGGTGGCCAAGAAGGCACGCGAACTCTATTGGGATTGGGCGCATTCGACCTCGGCTGGCTGAGGCGGCCAGTCCGGCCTTTTTGTCGCTGCGCGGTTGGCCGCGGGAAAAGCGTGTGACAGTTCTCGGGAACCCGCTTAGAAAGGGAACCGACGCTCCACTTCCGGAGTTGTTCCAGCTCAACCCCGACCTATCTTACTCCGGTATCCACACCGGATTTTCCACGAGGGAGTACTACCCATGGCTTTCGAATTGCCCGCTCTGCCCTACGACTATGAGGCCCTGCAGCCCTATATGTCGAAAGAGACGCTGGAGTATCACCACGACAAGCATCACAAGGCCTATGTCGACAACGGCAACAAGCTCGCCGCCGAAGCCGGCCTTGGCGATCTTTCCGTCGAAGAAGTGGTCAAGCAGTCGTTCGGCAAGAATGCCGGTCTCTTCAACAATGCCGCGCAGCACTACAACCACATCCATTTCTGGAAGTGGATGAAGAAGGGCGGCGGCGGCAACAAGCTGCCTGGCGCGCTGCAGAAGGCTTTCGACAGCGATCTCGGAGGCTACGACAAGTTCAAGGCTGATTTCATCGCCGCCGGCACGACGCAGTTCGGTTCGGGCTGGGCCTGGGTTTCGGTCAAGGACGGCAAGCTGGCGATCTCGAAGACGCCGAACGGCGAAAATCCGCTCGTTCACGGCGCCTCGCCGATCCTCGGCGTCGACGTCTGGGAGCACTCCTATTACATCGACTACCGCAACGCTCGCCCGAAATATCTCGAGGCCTTCGTAGACAGCCTGATCAACTGGGATCACGTGCTCGAACTCTACCAAAAGGCAAATGCCTGATCGATCTTCCGAAAAGGCCCGGCACCCCGGGCCTTTTCTTTTTATGTCGAAGCCCCACCGCAGCTAATGCATGTCGCCCGGAAGTGTCGTCGGTTCCGGGACAACGACATGCATAAAATCAGAAGCTTACAGCAGGTCGTGCGAATCCTATTCGCCGCGACATGCTGTAGGGTCGTCCAAATCCATGCGGAGAGAAGGGAATATTCCTCCTCCTGCATCCGTTAACGTCCTATCCTGAAATACCTTCTCACGGAGCCAAATGAATGAGAAAGCTTGTCATCGCCATCTCCATGCTCGCGCTCGCCGCGTCGGCCGCCTTTGCCGATCCGATCCTCGACCGGCAGGCTCTGATGAAGGAACGCGGAAAGATCGTCGGCGGCCTGTCGAAAGTGGCCAAAGGCGAGGAGCCCTTCGATGCCGCCGCGGTGCTGACGCAGTTGCAGGCGTTGCAGGTAAATGCCGAGAAATTCGACGTAGAGGCCTTGTTCCCGAAGGGCAGCGATGCCGGCGACACCACGGCGGCGCCAAAGATCTGGGAAGACATGGCCGGCTTCAAGGCGACCGAGGATAGGTATCTCGCCAAGGTCAAGGCCACGGTCGCAACCGCTCCGGCCGACGTCGACGCGCTGAAGACGCAGATCGGAACCATCGGCTCGGACTGTGGCACCTGCCATCAGGGCTACAGGGTTAAGAAGGGCTGATCTCCTGACATGGCATGGCTTAAATCGCCAGCCATGGCATGGCTGAGGAAGCTCGCCGGCGCAGCCCTCGTTCTTGGCATCGCCGGCGCGGCCGCCGGGTGGCTGCTGTCGGCGCCGGTCAGGCTGGAAGCAACGGCCCTGGCCCAACTCGGCCCCGGCGATGTTGCCCGCGGCAAGCGCATCTTCTATGCCGGCGGCTGCACCTCCTGCCACGCGAAACCCGGGTCGCAGGGCGATGCACGGCTTCAACTCGTGGGCGGGCTTGAACTCAAGACGCCGTTCGGCACCTTTGTTCCGCCCAACATTTCGCAAGATCCCAAGGATGGCATCGGCGCATGGTCGGTCGAGGATCTCGCCAATGCCATGCTGAAGGGTGTTTCGCCCACGGGTGAGCATTTCTATCCGGCATTCCCCTATGCCTCTTACGCGCGCATGAAACCATCTGATGTCGCCGACCTCTACGCTTTCCTGAAGACGCTTCCCGCCGTCGCCGGCAAGGCGCCGGGCAATTCGTTGGCGTTCCCGTTCAACATCCGGCGAGGCATCGGCCTATGGAAGCGCCTCTATCTCAGCGACCAGCCTGTCATTCCCCTGCCTGATGGCACGCCGGAACCCGTGATGGCAGGCCGCTACCTGGTCGAAGGGCCGGGTCATTGCGGCGAATGCCATACGCCGCGCGACTTGGCTGGCGGCATCAGGAAGGGCCAATGGCTGGCCGGTGCCGTGGCCGCCGAGGGCTCGGGCGTCGTGGCGAACGTCACTTCGGGTGAGGGGGGTATCGGCAGCTGGTCCGCGTCCGACATCGCAAACTACCTCGAAACCGGGTTCACGCCGGATTTCGATTCCGTCGGCGGCGCCATGGTCGACGTGCAGCGCAACATGGCCGAGCTGACGGCGGACGACCGTGCGGCGATTGCCGCCTATCTCAAAGCGGTGCCGCCGCACCCCAACGGCTATCCGGCCCGCAAGAAAAGCACGAACTAATCTTCGGATTCCAGGTGGCGATCGCCGAGGAAATCGAAGCCCGTTTCGAAGAAATGGTGGTAGTTGCAGGTCAATTCCTCACCCGGGGTGATGTCGCGCAAGGCGTAGGTTTCCTCGGGCGACGAGACATCGCAATTCGGCTCGTCGTCATGGTTCATGTAGCGGGCGTCGTCGGCTTCGAAGACGATATAGGCCGGATCGCGCCGGTCGGGGTAGGAATAGCGGTCGAGATAGTTCTTCACCGGCCCGGTCTCGCTCTCATAGGTTTCGACGTCGATGATCCGGTCGAACCGGGGGTCGAGCTTCCAGACCAGCGTGCCCTTGGCAATGTGCTTCTTGGCAAACACGCCGATGCCCTGGATCGGCGATTTGTCGAGATAGACGTCGACGAGCAGCATAATGGACCCTTGTGCGAGTTCGGGCTTCGTTGCCCGGGAAAATCGTGCTTTGGGTAGCGCGCGACCGTCGCAATTGCGAGCGAAAATCAGCCGGGCGGAACTCAAAAAATCATGATCATCATGGCTGCCGGCAAACCTGGGCCGCCTGGCCTCAGCGCTGTTGCAAGGCCAGGCGGACACCCAAGGCGCAATAGATGCCGCCGACAACCTTGCCCTGCCATTTCAGCATCGTCGGATTTCGGCGCAGGAAACTGCCGAGCCGCCCTGCGCTCACGGCAAACACCACTGTGCTGAATAGGCCCAGCACGACGAAGATGATCCCCAATGCGGCCAACTGAACCATCGCCGATCCGTTTTCGGGCCGCACGAACTGAGGCAGGAACGCTAGGAAGAAAAGCGCGGTCTTGGGGTTGAGCACCTCGGTCAGGACGGCCTGTCGAAACGCCTTGCCGGCGGAGATTGCAACCGCGCCGGCGGTCGGATCGGTCGGCGCTTTCTCGACGATGGCGCGAATGCCAAGGTAAACGAGGTAGGCCGCGCCGATATACTTTACGATGCTGAACAGCGTCGCTGATGTGGCGATGATCGCCGAGATGCCGACCATCGCCATGACGGTATGAAACACGTCGCCGGCCGCGATCCCGGCGCCGGTGGCGATCCCGACCCTCGTTCCCGAACTTGTCGCGCGCGCGATCGTCAACAGCGTGGCAGGACCCGGAATGAAGACAAAGCCGAACACAACCGCGATGTAGGCTATCAATGTGGACAGATCGATCACCGCGGCGTTCCTCCGTAAGCTATGCTTTGTCCGTCACCTTCAGCGTGAAGGCATAAGTATAGGCGATCTCCTCCAGGCGCGAAAACCGGCCGGACGCACCGGCATGGCCGGAATCCATGTTGATCTTGAACAACACCGGATTGTCGCCGCTCTTGCGGTCACGTAGCCGCGCCACCCACTTGGCCGGCTCCCAATAGGTGACGCGTGGATCGGTCAAACCGGCGAGCGCCAGGATCGACGGGTAGTCGAGCGCGGCGACATTGTCGTAGGGCGAATAGGCGGCGATCGTCCGGTAATCATCGGCCGACGCGATCGGATTGCCCCATTCCGGCCATTCCGGCGGGGTCAGCGGAAGCGTCGCGTCGAGCATGGTGGTAAGCACATCGACGAACGGAACCTCGGCCACGATGCCCCCGAAGCAATCCGGCGCCATATTGGTGACGGCGCCCATCAGCATGCCGCCGGCCGAGCCGCCTTGCGCGACGATGCGGTCATGCGTGGTATAGCGTTCGGCAACGAGGTGGCGGGCGCAGGCGATGAAATCGGTGAAGGTGTTCATCTTGTGCGCCCGCTTGCCGTCATCGTACCAGCCATAACCCTTGTCCTTGCCGCCGCGGACATGGGCGATGGCAAAGACCACGCCGCGGTCGACCAGCGAGAACCAGTTGGTATTGAAGGCGGCCGGCACGGCAATGCCGTAGGAGCCATAACCGTAGAGCAGGCAAGGCGCGGAGCCGTCCAGCGGCGTGTCGCGGTGATGCAAAAGCGAGATCGGCACCAGTTCGCCATCGGCCGCGGGCGCCATCAGCCGCCTCGTGACGTAGTGGTGGGGGTCGTGGCCGGACGGCACTTCCTGGGTCTTGAGCAGCACGCGCTCACGGGTGCGCATGTTGTAGTCGAACATCTGCGACGGCGTCGTCATCGACGAGTAGGAGAAGCGCATCATCTCGGTGTCGTATTCCAGGGACCCTGAAAGGCCGAGCGAGAAGGCTTCCTCATCGAAGAAAATCAGATGCTCTTCGCCGCTGGCACGGTCACGCACGACGATACGCGGCAGGCCTTCCTTGCGCTCGAGCCGGACCATGTGGTCCTTGAATCCGATCACCGACAGGATCAGCCGGCCCGGTTCATGCGGCACCAGTTCCTGCCAGTTGGCGCGGACCGGATCGCTCGCCGGCGCCGTCATGATCTTGAAGTCCTTGGCACCGCCCGCGTTGGTCAGGACAAAGAAGATATCACCGCCTTCCTCCAGCTCATATTGAAGGCCGGTCTCGCGCGCCGAAACCAGCTTAGGCTCGGCAAACGGATCGCTGGCGCTCAGCAGGCGGTATTCCGAAGTCTCATGGTCATTGATGCCGATCATGATCCATTGATTGTTGCGGGTCCCGTCGACGTTCATGAAGAAGCCGGGGTCGGTTTCCTCGTAGATCAGGCGGTCGTTTTCAGGGGCCTGCCCCAGTGCGTGGAACAGCACCTTCGACGGCCGGTGGTTTGGATCGAGACGCGTATAGAAGAACCCGTCATTGCCCGCGTCCCACACGCCCGAACCGCCGGTGGCGGGAATCTGGTCCGCCAGTTCCTTGCCATCGGCAAGGTCGCGCACACGCAGCGTGTAGAATTCGGAACCCTTGTCATCGAAGGCCCACAGGAGCTTGCGATGATCGGCCGAATGTTCGACGCCGCCGAGCCGGAAATAGGCCTTGCCCTCGGCCTCGGCGTCGCCGTCGAGCAGAATCTGCTCGGGTCCGCCATCGCGCGGCATGCGGAAATAGCGCGGCTGCTCGCCGCCAAGCTTGAAGGAAGACCCATAGGCGTAAGGCCCGTCCTTCATGGGAACGGAAGAATCGTCTTCCTTGATGCGGCCCTTCATTTCCTTGAAAAGCTGCTTTTGCAGATCCGATGTGTCGGCCATCAGCGTCGATTGGTAGGCATTCTCGGCTTCGAGTTCGGCGCGGATCCCAGGATCGAGCAACGATGGATCCCTGAACATCTCCTGCCAATTATCCGCCCTGAGCCAGGCATATTCGTCAGTTCGCGTGATGCCGTGATGTGTGTCGGAGACCGGCCTTTTTTCGGGGGCAGGCGGGTTGACGATTGGAAATCGGGAAGTCCTGGTCATTGAGTCTCGCTCTGGAAATATCTTGAACGACGAATGAACACGCCGATCAGGGCGGTTCAAGAGCCGTGGCGTAGAGGTGGTGACGGCCCATGAGATGGCCGGGAGGAGAGAAGATGACCATTCGGTCTCGTATTACTGCGGCCTTCGCCGTTGTTTTGCTAACTCTGGTCTTTGCCGGCCAGTCTCATGCGACCGTATTCGCGGCTTGGCAAGTGGCCAGTGCGCAATGGGTTGGCAACCTGTGGTTTTGTGAACAGATATGAACAACCAAGCTTGTCGGTTTGGCCGCCAAGAAAACCGGAGCATTGAAACTTGCTTTGTGAGTTATCGCGAATGTAACGGTTAGCTGACCCAACGTCAGCCTTTGTCGGTTTGGCGACCGAAATATCGAAAAATTACATGGCGCACGAAAGATTGAAGCTGATCCCGGAATAGTTGATCATCATTCCTAAATATAATGCGCGGAGCGAATTGACTTACTTGACGTGTGGTCGCATTGATGTCCCCGTGACACGAATCGTCGCAGCTCTATCTGCGCAAAATTCGTGCAATGCCCTGATTGTAAAAAAGGGCACAGACCGACGTAACTCTTGTTGGGGCCTGAAGACCATGGATATTGTCGAAACACCTTCCCGAAACAATGATGCGCTGATCGAGCTAACCGCCGATGTGGTGGCTGCCTATGTCAGCAACAATCCCGTGCCGGTCGGCGAACTGCCGAACCTGATATCCGATGTCCATGCCGCTCTCGGGCGTGTGGGCGGAACCGTCGAACAGCCGCCTGCCGACAAGCAGAAGCCGGCTGTCAACCCGAAGCGCTCGGTTCATGACGACTACATTGTCTGTCTTGAGGACGGCAAGAAGTTCAAGTCGCTCAAGCGTCACCTGATGACCCACTACGATTTGACGCCCGATCAGTATCGCGAAAAGTGGAACCTAGACCCAAGCTATCCGATGGTTGCCCCGAACTACGCGGCGGCCCGTTCGCAGCTTGCCAAGAAGATGGGCCTTGGCCGCAAGCGCAAGGCGCGGTAGTCGCGGCTTGCCGGATTAGAACTGAAATCAAACGGCGCCTTCGGGCGCCGTTTGATTTTGCGGGCGAGAGCAATTCCATGAAAGTGTGAACCGGTTTTCCCGGGAAAAGCGCGTTGCGCTTTCCCTAATGCATGTCGCCCAAAAGTGACCTCGGTTTTGGGAAGACGACATGCACAAAAACAAAGACCTAAAGCGCGTCGCCTGAATCCGTTTCGACGCGAAACGCTTTTGGAATTGCGTCAAAACAAAGAAGATCGCAGGCAGAAAGCCTGTCAGGCAGTCTGCGCGAGCGCCATCTCAGCGTCGCGTTTGATGCGCTTGACCATCGAGCGAAGGCCATTGGCGCGCTGGGGTGACAGGTGCTCGTCGAGGCCGAGTGCCTTCAGCGTCGTTTCAGCATCGGTTTTCTGGATTTCGCTGGCCGACTTTCCGGAAAACAGCGCCAGCATGATCGCTACCAGTCCGCGCACGATATGGGCGTCCGAATCGCCTGTAAAGGTGATGACGGGATCGGCGCCCGGACCCCGTTCGGTGGTAAGCCAGACCTGGCTGACGCAACCTGGCACCTTGTTGACGGCGTTACGCTCCGCATCGGGGAAGGGAGGCAGCGCTTCGCCAAGCTCGATGACGTAACGATAGCGGTCCTCCCATTCCTCGAGGAATGAGAAGTCGTCTCGGATCGTCTGGATCGTGGTCGTCATGACCCGGATATAGTGATGCGGCAGCGCCGCGTCACGGAAAAAACAAGGACACCGCAGGCGTCGAGAGGGCAGACGGTCCGCGGTGCGCCGTCGAGACGGCTTAATTCTTTATCGGCAGATTGACCGTTTCGGGCAGGACGATTTCTTCCGGCACGCTGCCCGTCATTGTCGATGTGTCGGGGCCGGCGGACTTGTCGTCCAGCATGGCGGCCGCGATCTTGGCGGTCTCCTTGGCTCGTGCGGTGATGGTGTGCATCGCCGATTTGCCCGTCTCGCAGACATCGGGCTTGCGTTCGCATATCCCGGCGATGTCGCCGACAGCGTCGCGCGCCGCGAACAGGGCCTGGATGGGCCCGACGCTTTCCTGGCCCGTTTCATCGGACCCGACACCCAGCGGCAGCGCCAGCAGCACCAGTGAAAACCAGAAAGCCATTCTTATCAGGAAGAACATGCCTCGCCTCTCGTCGTGACCGGATCATGCATCACATGGCATGACCTCTTTTATGGGCAGGATGTTGGCACGCAGGCACGAAGGACGGCTTGCACGATCGCCGAGAATTTTCCTCAAATTTTAGGCAAACTCGAAACGAAGCGTTTTTGCTGTCGATTTGTTTCGTATCGGAACGATTCTCGTTACCATCCGATAACCATCTATGTAATTGTTTATACGATATTTTTCGCAAACGAAGGCGATCCCGTTCCTGCTTCTGGGCCGCTGATGGCGGGCGTTCGCGAATAACCCTCCGTTTACTATGGCTGCATTTGCCCGGGTTTTTGGCCGCCGTCATCCCGATATTTGCCGCAGGGCCGGCCTTGGTCGGCCCTGCCTTATCCATTCCTTAAACGCTGAATGCGAGTTTCAAAGCCAACCAAG
Source organism: Mesorhizobium sp. B3-2-1 (assembly GCF_006439515.1). Lineage (NCBI taxonomy): Bacteria > Pseudomonadati > Pseudomonadota > Alphaproteobacteria > Hyphomicrobiales > Phyllobacteriaceae > Mesorhizobium > Mesorhizobium sp. B3-2-1. Next base: position 134,480 of record NZ_VFTI01000006.1, read on the forward strand.
ACAATCTGCGAAAGCAGAGCTGTTCACGACGAGTGCGAGTGCGTTGAGTTGATGCCGATCGAGGCCAGATACGCTGAATTGCCTGGCGCAATGGCGGCCGGTTGTGAACGCATGGTTCATCCCAGCGTTCTCGGGCGGAGCGACCGCGAGCGCCAGCGCCGTTTCATCGGGGTCATGCTGGCCGCGCCGTTCTTTGCAGCGGGTGCCGCGGTCACGCTGGTTACATCGGGCATGGGGGCGGCCGTGACCATGGCCGCCATCTTCGCGGCCTTCGGACTGTGCTGGTTCGTCGCGCTGCTGGTAGCAGCGACGGGCAAGATGGCCGCCGCGGGACCCATCGCCCTGGCGATGGCGGCGATTGCCCTTGGCGGTCTCATCGGTGCCGCCGGCGGATTGAGTTCACCTGTCGCCATGCTTGCGCTTGCGCTGCCATTCGAAGCCTGTTGGATCGGCGCCTCGCGGCGTGCGGCATTGTGGGGAGGCGCCTCGGCCGTCATCGCCATCGCCCTTCAGTCCCTGTCGGCCGCCTTCCTTCCATTCGCGGACGCGCACATCGCCGCCTGGCACTGGCTGGTGCCGTTGGCCTGGGCGCTGACCCTCATCCCGCGCATATCGGCGTTTCGCGGCGCCGCCGGCGCGGCCGATACGGTCGATGCCGGTGACCGACTGGAAGACATCATCGACGCGGTGGTCTTGCGGGTTGCCCGCCACGGCGAAGTCGTGGATGCGTCCGCCAAAGCGCGCACGCTTCTTAAATTGCCGCCTGAGCTGTTGTCCGGAACGGGCCTCTTCGATCGCGTCCACCTGTCGGACCGTGTCTCCTATCTCAGCGCCCTGGCCGACATGCGTGACGGCGCACTGTCGCGCCGCCTCGAATTGCGCATCAGGCTGCCCCAGACTGGCAACGGCGCTCACGCCGGAAATGGTTTTGTGGCCGACAACTATCAGCCATTCGCGCTCGAACTCCTGCGCGGCGAGGAACAAAGCGACGTCTTCACGCTTGTCCTGCGCGAGAATGACGAGACCGCGCGGCTGCGCGAAGAACTGGCGCAAGCCAATGAGACGGCCGCCGCCGCCGAAGTGGCCAAGGGCCGCTTCCTTGCCGTGGTGAGCCATGAGCTGCGCACACCCTTGAATGCCATCATCGGCTTCTCCGACATGCTGCTGCACGAGATGTTCGGCGCCTTCAAGGACCCGCGCCAGAAGGAATATGTCGGCCTCGTGCGCGATTCGGGCCAGCATTTGCTGGCGGTCGTGACATCCATACTCGACGTATCGAGGATCGAATCGGGCGCCTATGCCACCGAACCGGAGCCGTTCCGGTTCATGGAAGCCGTCGACATGTGCCAGTCGATGATGCGGCTGCAGGCGCAGGCCAAGAACATCGACCTGCAGACTCAGATCGCCCCCGACGCAGGCGATATCAATGCGGATCGCCGCGCCGTACAGCAGATGCTCATCAACCTCGTTTCCAACGCGATCAAGTTCACGCCCGACGGCGGCGATGTCGTCGTCGGCGCCAAGCGGATCGGCTCACGTCTGCATTTCTGGGTCAGGGACACCGGCATCGGCATTGCCGAGGAGGATTTCGCCAATCTCGGCAAACCCTTCATGCAGATCCAGAACGACTATACCCGCCGTTTCGAGGGGACGGGTCTTGGCCTTTCCCTGGTGAAGGGGCTGGTGACCTTGCACGAAGGGACCATGTCGATCGAAAGCATGCCGGGCGAGGGCACCACGGTGACCATCAGCCTGCCGGTCAGCGGGCCGAAGGGACGCCCCGCCAACCCGACCGGAGTGCTGACGATGCCGGTGACGAGGGCGAAAGGGGACGCAAATGGCTCGCTCCGCAAAACAGGCTAAGGCGGTCAAACGCCGCAGCAACGCCTTTCAGGACGGCGCCATCGCCGTCGGCGGCATGATTTCGCGCAATCCCGTCCTGGTGGGAGGATCGACCGCATTCCTGGTGACGCTGTTCTACGTCTCGGCGAACGCGCTGTGGTATCAGCCTTTCCCGCACGCCGGGGCGTTTTTCGCCACCCGTAATTTCCAGGGCTTTCCGCACGCCGCAGCCGACGAGCCGGAGACGACGATCAACATCGTGCGATCCAATGCCGCGCCCGCCCCGATCAAGGGCGATCCGGTGGTCGAGCAGGTGCAAGGCATATTGAAGGATCTCGATTTCTATTCAGGCACCGTCGACGGCATTTCCGGCCCCAACACGCGCAAGGCCATACAGGCATACCAGCAGAAGGTCGGGCTGAACGCTTCGGGCGAGATCGACGCGCTGCTGCTGGACCAGCTGGGCGCAACGCCAAAGACCGCCGCCGTGCCCAAGCCGCAGCCTCGTCCCAATGTGGCGCCGGCCGCCGTTCCCGTCTCCTTGCAGACGAATGAGGCACAGACGAATGCCGCTTCGCAGGGGCCTGATCCCCGCATCGTCAAGATCCAGGCCGGGCTCAAGGCCTTCGGCAATGACGACATGCAACTGGATGGTGTCGTCGGTGCGCGCACCAAGGCGGCGATCAAGGAATTCCAGTCGCTGTTCGGGTTGCCGCAGACCGGCGAGCCCGACGAGATCGTCTACGTCAAGATGCGCGAGATCGGCCTGACCAACTGACGGCCGAAACGACGGCTCGCTCTGCTTACGAAATTTCGATAGAGAGCCCGCATGTCGTCGGGAGTCTTCCATGCGCGTAACCGCTGATCTGTGGGTTTCGGCCCTGTTGCGCCGCGTTTTCGGCGCCGGCGGATTTGCCGCCGTGGTCAATCGCGGTGCGACCGAGGCCGGGGCTGTCTTCATCCTGGCCCGGGGCAGGATGGGTGAAACGGCTCTCTACGGGCCGGCGCCGCAGACAAGCTACGATTCGGCCAAGCCAGAGGACCGTTTTTTCAGCCTTCTCGCCACCGGCGATGATGCCGCCGTGCTGGACGCCAGACTTGAGCGCGAGAAAAAATTCGATCCCGACATCTGGGTGGTCGAGATCGAGGCCGGGAGCGTTCCCGTCGAGGAGCTTATTTCCGTGAAGACGCCCTGAGGCCGGGAGCGTCGGCTTCGTCGCTGTTGGAGGTCTTGCGGCTGTCGACGTTTGTCGGCGAAGCGTCGCGAGCCGTCCTGGACAGGGTTTCGGCTTTCCATCCCCGCACTTTGTCCAGGGCTGCATCGCGATGCAGCAGGCGGTAACGGTCGAGATAGGTGCGGATGGCTTGCGGATGCGGGAACAGGCCGGGATAGACGGCAACCGTGATCAGGAATGCCCGGTCCTCGCTGAAGTCGAGCGAGCGCAGCGCCGCAAGCAGCGGCGCATAATTCTGGTTGGCGGTCAGCGATCGCGCGATCGAGAAATCAATGTCGAGGGCGTCCGCTAGCGCGGTCTGGAAGAACGCGGCGTTTCCCGTCAGTGCCGTCTCGCGCAGTTTGACGTAAGTATCCGCACCTGGGAACGCATCGACCTTCGCCGCCAAGGCTTCGTCGCCGGTGTGCATCATGGAGCGCAGCCTGCGCCGTGCGTTCTCGGCGGCAACGCCGGGCGTCTGCTGAGTTTCCGCGCTGTCCGCCGTCGCCTTCGTTTTCACGGCAAGGCTTTGCGCCGGGGCTGCTTCCGGATCCCGCACCCGCACCAGGGTCGGTCGTTCGAGCGCCCTGATCAGATCTGCGATGGTCGGGTTCAGGTCTTTGCGCCGTGATATGGCGCGCGCATGCGGCAGCCCGTGCCGGCCAATCAGCGCGATCAGGTCGATATCGCTGACCGCGCGTGAGCGGATGAGCAGCGGGGCGGCAACGTCGACCGACTCCTCGCAGAGGCGCCGCACCAGGGCCGCGGGCGCATATTCGCATTCGGAAAGGGCGGCTGCCACGTAGCGCCGCGATTCGACGGGCACATCGTCGAACAGCGGCAGCGTCAGGTCTTCGAGCTGCCCGATCTCGCGGCGCGACGGGCGGGTCAGCGAGCAGAATGCCGACACGGCGGCGCGGAACAACCTTTCGGCTTTTCCCGATTCCGTCCTTATCGCGATTTGCCTGAAGTCCGAAGATGACACGAAGGATACGCCTGCAACAGAAACACACCTGGCCTCGCGCCACCGGGACTATGTCGGTTTCGCGATTACCTCGGTCAGAACGTTCTGACCTGGGAACAAAGATCAAGTTAGCGGCGATCCGTTAGCGCTCCGTTAACCCTCTGCCGGCCTTAATGATATTTGGAGGCGTTGCGTTGTGCTCCGGGGAAACCGAGAGGAATGCGCGAACCATGGGCATGGTACTGTCTTTCGTGCCGCGTGCGGCACCGACCAATCGAGCCAAGCAAACCACCGAAATACCGGCGGCCGTAATCATATTTCCCGGCATCCGCTATGAGCGGTCCAGCACCGGCGAAGTGCGGCCTGCGGGGCCAGACAAGCCAGGATCGCCACGGACGCCCGTGCCGCACCACTGAGCTTGCTGAAGCCATGGCGTGGTTCGTCAGCCCGTCTGCTCCGGATCTGCGGTCGAGGATTGCGGGTTAGAAATCCTGCAGCTCGCAGGAACTCTGATCGAGAAAGCGCGACACGATCGGCTTCCAGCTCTCGTCCGGCACGAAGCTGCGGATGACGAAGATGCCCTCGTCGATGGGCGCCTCGACGAAAATCGCTCCCTGCAGGCCTTCGGGCAGGTCCTTGCGCACGTCGATCATCTGCGCCGGCGTCAGCACGACCGCATCCAGCTTGCCGCCCGTCGCCGTGTGGTCGTTGAAGGAATAGATGTTGTGACCGCTGCGGTCATAGACCGACACCGACCAGAAGGGGACGTCTCCCGGCGCCTTGATCCGGACCATTCCTTCCTCGAGGTCGAAGCGGCAGGCCGTGGCATAGAACAGCGGGTCGACCGATTTCACCACCGGCGCGCCGCCGGCTTCGGCATCCAGCCGGTTCATCCTGTAGAGATCCGAGGCCATGGAGAGACGCGACCAGGCGTCACGTTCCGAAAATTCCGGCACCAGAAGCAGGACGATAATGTGGACGATGCCGGCGCCGACGAGGCCGAGCAGAATGGCATGCAGAAGCCTGCGCAAGGCGGCTCGCAAACTACGCATCGCAGCCCGCCCTCACGATCCTGGGCAGCGAAACGTCCGATAGGCCGGTGCTGCTGGCGATTGGCGTGTCGTAGAAGGTCAGGACGAAATACATCCTTCCCGAACCGTCGGTCAGAAGCCAGTTGCCCGGCATCGGGTGATGGCCGACGGAGATGATCACGGAATTGTCCGGTTGGCGCAGCACGGCGTAGGACTGGAGCGCCGCAAGCCGCGATTTGCCGGTCTCGACGACGCCGAGCGATTGATCGGCGGCATAAAGCGTCCAGAACCGGGCTGTCGGAAATCCACCCTCGATCCTGTAGGTGCATTCCCGCTTGAGTTGGTCGCCGGCGGCATCGTTTTCCGCCACGAAGGATAGGCCTTCGGCGCGGCCGAGCGCCAGCACGCCCTCACGCGCCACTCGCGCCTTGGAATAGGGATCTGCCGCCGGTGTGCCGATATCGGGGAAGGCGGTCCACTGGCCGATCCTGATCGCGCCGACGCCGTCCTGGATCTTCAGCGCGTACCAGACGCTGGCGCCGCCCCCGCCAACGGCTATGGCAAGCGAAATCAGCATCAGGAAGGCGTTCTTGAGCATGAAGGGCCTGGTGCGCGAAGGATTGCCGTTCGGGGATATCGCGGCGCGGGGCCTTGTGGCAAGCCGGCGTGATGGATTTGCCTGCCGGTCTTGTCTTGCCGGGCGGACGTCACAGGGCCGAAAGCGTCTCGGGTGGAGTGGGGGCGTCGAGTTTTGGCGCCGTCTGGAACAGTTGGCTCATGTCCCGCAGCGTCTGCGTGGTTCGGCTGGACAGCACCGGCGGCCGTTCGGCGGCGGCGTCGGCTGCCGCCTGCTCCTCGGTCTTCTTCTGCGCCTCGGCGGCCTTGGCCGCGATCTCCTCGTCGACGAAGGGCTTGTCGATGCCGGGGATCGGCTTGAGGTCGATGTTCTGGTGCGCGTAGACCATCAGCCGCTGCCACACCATCGCCGGCAGCGAGCCGCCCGTCATGTTCTTGGTCGGCGAGAAATCGTCATTGCCCATCCAAACGGCAGCCGTGTAGTTGCCGGTGAAGCCGACGAACCAGGCATCGCGGTAGGATTGTGTCGTGCCGGTCTTGCCGGCGACGACGATGTTGGGAATTTGCGCCCGCCGCGCCGTGCCCATCACCGGTACGGCCGTCAGCATGGTGTTCATGGATTTCAGCGCCTGCTCGGACAGCACGCGATGCGGCGGCGGCGCGTCCTTGGTCCAGTCATAAACCACGTCGCCGGTGCGTGTGACGAGCTGGGTGATGCCGTGCCGGGAGCCGACGAAGCCGTTTTGGGCAAAGACGCTGTAGCCCGTCGCCTGGTCCATCACGGTCATGCCCGAGGTGCCGAGCACCATCGTCTTGTGCCCTTCGAGCGGCGATTCCACGCCAAACGATTCCGCCAATGCCTTGATCGGCGCGATTCCGAGATGATCCTTGGCCAGCCGCACCGGCACGGTGTTGATCGACTTGGCCATCGCCATGATCAGCGTGACATTGCCCGCCGACTCGCCGCTGTAATTGTGCGGCGACCAGTTGCCCCAACTGATCGGCCCGCCTGATATGATCGAATTCGGCGTGAAGCCGTGTTCCATCGCCGTGGCATAGACATAGGGCTTGAACGACGAGCCGGTCTGGCGCAGCGCCTTGGTGGCGCGATTGAACTGGCTGGCGCCATAGTCGCGGCCGCCGACGATCGCCCGCACCGCGCCATTGGTCTCGATGACCACCACGGCACCTTCGGCGACGTTATACTCCTTGCCGAACTGGCGCAGATGGAACTCGAGGGACTCCTCCGCAGCCTTCTGGATGTTGGCGTCGAATGTGGTGTGGGCAACCAGGGAGTGCTGGCCGGGCTTGGCGATCTTCTTGACCTCGTCGAACGCCCAGTCGAGGAAATAATCCGGGCTTTTCTGCTCGCCGCGGTCGACGACGTCGGCCGGATGCAGCCTTGCCTGCAGCACCTGGCCTTCGGTCATGAAGCCGGAATCGACGAGGTTGGACAGCACTACGTTGGCACGTGCGCGCGCCGCCGGCAGGTTGATGTGCGGCGCGTATTTGGTCGGTGCCTTGAACAGGCCGGCCAGCATCGCCGCCTCGGCAAGGTTCAGGTCCTTGACGCTCTTGCCGAAATAGAAGTCCGCCGCCGCCTCGATGCCGAACGTGCCGCCGCCCATATAGGCGCGGTCGAGATAGAGCTGCAGGATTTCCTTCTTCGACAGATTGGCCTCCAGCCACAGCGACAGGAAGGCTTCCTTGATCTTACGCTCGAACGTGCGCTCGTTGGTCAGGAACAGGTTCTTGGCCAGCTGCTGGGTGATGCTGGAACCGCCTTGGACGACCGAGTTTGCCCGCACATTCTCGAAGATCGCGCGCGACAGGCCGAGCACGTCGATGCCGTAATGCTCGAAGAAACGCCGATCCTCGGTGGCAAGCACCGCCTTGATGACGTGGTCCGGCATCTCGTCGACCGGCACGGAATCGCGCTGGATGATGCCGCGCTGGCCGATCTCGTTGCCGTAACGGTCGAGGAAGGTGACGGCGAAGTCGCCTTGGGCGCGCCAGTCGCCGGTAGTGTCCTGGAAAGCGGGTATCGCCAGCGCCAGCATCACCACAATGCCGCCGGCGCCGAGTGTAAACCCTTCGCTCAACAGTTCGATGACGCCACGGCGCCAGCCCTTGAGGCGGAAGCGCCGCGAGAAGATCGTCGCCGCTTCCCAGAATTGCCGTGCCTTGAAACCGATCTCATAGAGCGAGGAATCGAGCCACGCGTCCAGCGCCAGAAGGCGGGAGGCGATCGGACCTCTTCTCTTGCGCGGTTCAGGGCTGACCATTCAAAAACCCGGCTCGGCTCTGGCGCGACCTGAAAAACCGCAAGCGGGCAATTTCAGGGCGGCGCCCTGTTCCGACTATTCATCCATTTTGCCGGCACCCACAAGGGCGGCGAGGACACAGCCGCAAGGTTTGTCGATGGAAGAGCCAGGTAGCCGGCGGGCCGGTTCCTCGCCCGCCAGATTCTGGGTCTGGCGGGCGAGGGGGATTTGCCTCCCCGAACTATCAGGCCGCTTCGCGCTTCAGCGCCTGCGCCATGCAATGGATACCGCCGCCGGTCTTGGAGATTTCGCTCATGTCGACGGCCGCGACCTCGAAGCCGCGCGCCTTGAGCTTTTCGATCAGCGTCTTGCTGGAAGTCGGCGCGATCACCCGGTCCTTGCCCAGCGACATGAAGTTGCAGCCGAGCGCCATCGTGTCCTGGAAGGGAACGTCGATGATTTCGTGACCCTTGCCCTTCAGCCAGTCGACGATGCCGGGCTCGGTGCAGGCGAGGCAGACGGCGGTGAGCTTTTCGGCGATCGGCACCACCATCAGGTCGATATGGACGTAATATTCGTCGATGAAGGCGATACGTGTTTCCCAGCCTTCTTTCTCGAACCATGCCTGCACCTGGCGGGCGCCTTCCTCCTGCGTGCGGGCGCCGCCGCAGCCGATCAGCACCACGCCGTCCTCGATGACATTGAAGTCACCGCCCTCGAAGGTGCCTGCCGTGACCATGTCGTAGATCGGGATGCCGAGCTTTTCATAGGTGCGAATGGCCGCGTAATTCTCGCCGCGCCGCCACCAGTTGGCCATGGCGGTGATGATCGCGCCATAAGGCGTCATGACGCTGGAATCACGGGAATAGACCTGCATCGGCAGTTCCGGCGTCGGCTCGTGCCAATGGATGTTGACGCCGAAATGCTCGTAGGCCGCGACAAGATCCTTGTGCTGCGCCTGCGCGATCTGGACGTTGCAGGGTGCTTCGCGCAGATGTTTTCGCGAGAGCGAGCTGGTCGAGAGGTGACGCAGGAAGTTCGGCGATCCGAGCAGCACGTCCGTCAAGACGTCGGTCTCGTTGGCGAAGCCCCAGACGGTCAGCGGCTTGGTGCCGCCGGCCGGGTTGCGGCGCTGCAGCGAAAACGGCTCGGCGATGATGCGGTCATGAACGGTCATGCGGTTCTCCTCGTAGCTTGTTCTCAAGGGTTGGTCGGTCATGCGTTGCTTGGGATCCACCAGTCGCGCCCGCGCGCGGTGGTGACATATTCCGGCCAGCGGAAATTGATCGGCGGCTCGTAGTCGCAGAGCGGCGCGATCCAGGTGGAGCCGCCGATGCCGCCGCCGGTACGGGCGATGAACTCGTTCATCGCCTCCTCACGGGCGGTTTTGTCCTCGAGCAGGCGCAGCGCCGCCAGCGCTACCGTCTTGGCGGCGCAGATGACCATCGGGTCGATCGTCGCGGGAATGCCGCCCAGCGCATTCATCACCCAGGAGGGATAGGCACTGCCATTCGCCGAACGGAGCGCCGGGCGGGCGACATAGAAGCGCGCGGTCGGCGCGTGCCAGCTCATGTCGGTGTAGTCGTCGGAAGTCGAATTGACCTGGGAGGGCGGCAGGTCGCGGCGCAGGATCGCCTCGGCCTCTTGTGGGGCAATCAGCCGCTCCAGCTCGTCAATAAAGGGGTTGTCGGTCGCGGTGCCGCCGGCATTGACCTGGATTTCGCGCGCGACCGTCCTGGCGGCCTCGTCCCAGTGCGGCGGCCCGACCGTCGACAGGGCTTCGTAGGCAATCCCGGCCATGGCGTGGTTGGCCAGCCCCGGCCGCGACTTCGACACCCAGTGCCGCTCGTAGCGGCAGCCGCTGATCGCGGCCGCGGCCGCGGCGTTGCGGTCGAGCACCGCTGTCACCTGCTTGGCCATACCAATGGTCGGCACGCGGATCATGTACTGGATCTCGGCCAGGCCCGCCGGCAGATTGTCGGCCGTGGCCTGGCCCGCCGTCAGGATCGCCTCGCTGATCGACCAGCCGCCCTGATGCGGCAGCATGGAATCGCGCAACGCCTTGGAGGCCATGTACATGGTCATCAGCGCATCGTTGGCTCCCGGTGCCCTGACCGCCGAATGCGCCTGCGGGATCGGTGCGCCGTCGCCCGCCGCCCGCGTCCAATTTTCGGGTTCGTCGCAGACGAACCGGTAGATCATCGCGTAGGCCGCACCGCAATGCGTGTCCCAGCGCGCGGTGTTGCAGAGCGGCAGCATGTAGAAGGGATGGAAGGAGATCATGCCGGCAAGACCGTCATAATAGCCTTTTGCCGCATGGATCGGCTTCGAACCGCGCACCTTTTCGGCCGGCTCGCCGGTGAAGCGCAGCGTGCCTTGAATGCCGTCGCGCTGCATGGCGGCCTTGGTCGCGAGCAGGCCGCCGAGGCTCGCTATGCCGAGCCCCGAATGCGGATCGGTATGCCCGCCGGCCTCGGCGCCAAGGCCAGGGCGCGGCTGTCTCACCGTCACTGCCTCCTGGCAATTGCCGGGCACGGCATCATATTCGGCATACATGCCGACGGTCGGTCCGGCGCCATTCGTCCAGTGGGCGCAGAAGGCGGTCGGCATGCCGCCCGAGCCTTCCTCGACCGTAAATCCCTCGCGCGTGAGCCGATCAACATACCAGGCGGCCGATTGGTACTCGCGCCACGCGGTCTCGCCGAACTCGAAGATGGTGCGTGTCCAGGCCGACAGCAGGGGCTGAATGCCGTCGAGGCAGGCAAGCGCTGTCTCTTGCGCCGATGTCGTCACCGGTTTGTCCATGCTCTAGAAGAAAGCAGTGAAGCGGCTCGCCAAAAAGTGATATGTTTTCCCGGTTCGTGCAAATTCGGTTCACCTCTTGAGAATTCCATCCACACAGGCGCTACGAGCCCTCGACAGTTTCGCCAGGCATGGCAGCGTCTGGCGCGCCGCCGACGAACTGCACCTGACCCGCAGCGCGGTGAGCCATCAGTTGCGCTTGCTGGAGCGCGACCTCGGCTTCGATCTCCTGCAACGCATCGGCAAGGGCGTGGCGTTGACGCCGCGCGGCCAGCGCTACGCGGCCGATGTCAGGAAAGCGCTGACGGTGCTCGGCGACGCGGGAACGCACAACAGTGGTGCCGGGGTTGGCGGCTCCTTCGCCGTCTCCTGCCCGCCGGGCTTCGCCTCGATGTTCCTGTGCACCCATATCGGCGAGTTCCAGCAGATGTATCCGGATGTGGCGCTCTCGGTGCTTACGCCGCGGCGGCTCGACGATGTCAGCAATCCGGAGGCCGACGCCTTTATCGCCTTTGGCGTCGGCAACTGGCCTAACCGCGCGGTGGAGTTGCTCTGTGAGGTCTCGTTCACGCCGCTTTGCAGCCCGACACTGCTCAACAAGGTCGGTGGATTTTCCAAACCCGCCGACGTTCTGCGCGCCAATCTGCTCCATCTTGGCGACACCGAGGACTGGGCACGCTGGCTGGCGCTGTCCAAGGTGGAAAATCCTGACACCGAGGGCGGTATCTTCTTTTCCGACATGAACCTCGTCTTTTCGGCGGCGGTCGCCGGGCAGGGGATTGCGATGGGCGACGAACTGACCGGCCGCCGGGCGCTGAGCGAAGGCCGTCTCGTCAAGCCGTTCGAGGCGTCGGTCCCCTCGCCACGCTCGTATTTCCTGGTTTTCGAGCATGCAAAGGCGGGGCATCCGGTGCTCAATGCCTTCAGCGGTTGGTTGAGAGCGAAGCTGTTGGAAAACAGGCTGGCGACGTATTGAGGTCGGCCGATCCCGCCACGAGCGAAATTGACGGCTCCGCCGTCCCGCTATCTCGTAAAACCCGCCAGACGTGAATCAAATTTGCCGATCAGGCGAAAACTATTCGGTTGCGGTGAGCTTCGGCCCTGCCTACGATTTGGCTCAACGGAAGGATAGAGGCAGGATGCAGCAACCCGGCCGGGCCGCAGAGATCAAGGCAATTGGGATCGGCAAGAGCTTTGGCTCGTTCCGTGCGCTGGACAATCTGACGCTCGATATAGGCCGCGGCGAGTTCCTGACACTGCTCGGCCCCTCCGGCTCCGGCAAAACCACCTTCCTGATGATCCTGGCCGGCTTCGTGCAGCCGAGCGAGGGCAGGCTTTTCAGCGACGGCGCCGACATCACCGACCGCCCGGCCGAGCAGCGCGCCGCCGGCATGGTGTTCCAGGGCTATGCGCTGTTCCCGCATATGAGCGTCGAGGCAAACATCGCCTTCCCGCTCAAGGTCCGCAAGAAACCGGCCGTCGAGATCAAGAAACGCGTCGGCGAGATGATCGAGCGCGTCGGTCTGATCGGCCACGAGAAGAAATTGCCGTCGCAGCTTTCCGGCGGCCAGCAGCAGCGCGTCGCACTTGCCCGCGCGCTGGTGTTCGAGCCGGGCGTGCTCCTGCTCGACGAGCCGTTTTCGGCGCTGGACAAGAGCCTGCGCGGCCAGATGCAGGCCGAGATGAAGCGGCTGCATCAGGAGACCGGCACCACTTTCGTCTTCGTCACCCACGACCAGAGCGAGGCGCTGGCACTGTCCTCTCGCGTCGCCATCTTCAACCATGGCAAATTGCTGCAGGTCGGGGCGCCGGACGAAGTCTACGACCGGCCGGACAATCGCTTCGTCGCCGAATTCCTGGGCGAGATCAACATGCTGCCGCTGAAAGGCGTGCGCAGCGCCGATGATGGCGCCACCGGCCTGTGCGAGGACCGCGCCGTCAGCCTGCGTGGCAATCCGGCCACTGTCGGTGCTAACGCCATACTGGCGATCCGCCCCGAACACATGTCGATAGCGCGCGAGGCCGCCGCCGGAGAGAACGGTATCGCCGCGACGGCGATCGCATCGACCTATCTGGGGGCGGCAACCAAGCTCGACCTCACAACGCGCCAGGGTGCAAAAGTGACCGTCTCGGTGCCCAACGAGGTCGCGGCGGCTGCTCTCAGCAAGGGCAATTCCGTCTGGCTGACATGGCCGGCTGAAAAGGGTTTCCTCCTTCCGGACGGAGGACAATGACCGCCGGCGCGGCCTGATCCGCCGCACCGGCTTCCGGATTAAAATCAACGAAAACAAAGGGGAACTGACATGAACGACACCAAGAAACAGGCCATCGAAACGCTGTCCGAAAGGACGATACGTGGTGAGATCTCGCGCCGGCAGTTCACGCAGTTGGCGGCGCTCGTGCTCGCCGGCACGCCGTTGCTGCTGCGTTCGAGCGGCGCATTCGCCGCTGCGAAGGAACTGGTTCTGGTCAACTGGGGTGGCGACGCCATCACGGCCTATGACGCGGCCTATGGCCAGGCTTTCACCAAGGACACCGGCATCACCGTCAAGATGGACGGCTCGGGCCCGACCGAAGGCGCGATCGCCGCGCAGTTTAAAAGCGGCGCCCCGACCTGGGACCTGGTCGATGTCGACCCGTTCTCGGCCATCACGCTCGGCGCGCAAGGCATGCTCGAGCCGATCGACTACAACATCGTCGACAAGAAAAAGATGCGGCCGGGCTTCGGCTGGGACTATGCCGCCTCGACCTATTTCTTCTCCTATGTCATCGCCTACGATTCCGAGAAATACGGCAAGGATGCGCCGACCGGCATGGCCGATTTCTTCGATGTGAAGAAATTCCCGGGCAAGCGTTCCCTCTACAAATGGGGCGTGTCGAGCTGGGAAGCGGCCCTTTTGGCCGATGGCATCGCGCCGGCGTCGCTCTACCCGCTCGACTTGAAGCGGGCGCATGACAAAATCGCCGCCTTCAAGGAAAACGTCGTCGCTTATTGGGGCGGCGGCGCCGAGAGCCAGAGCGTGCTGCTCAATGGCGAAGCCTCGATGGCGATCGTCTGGTCGACGCGCGCCTCGCTGATCGAGCAGGATTCCGGCGGCAAGATCAAGTTCATCTGGGACCAGGGCCTGATCTCGCCCGGCGCGCTGGCCGTGCTCAAGAACAACCCTGGCGGCAAGGACGCCGCGATGAAGTTCATCGCCAGCGCCCAGGATCCCCAAAAGCAGCTCGTCATGTTCGACAAGCTCGGCCAGGGTCCGGCCAATCCGGCCGCCGACGCGCTGATCCCCGCCGACAAGAAGCGCATCAACCCCGTCGATCCCGAGAACATGAAGAAGCAGATCCCGCTCGACATGGATTGGTACGCCAAGAACTACGGTGCCGCACTCGACGAATACACCAAGATCATCTCCGCCTGACCCGCGGGATGCTGAACTGACATGAGAGGCGTCCTCTCCGACAGGATGGGCGCGGCGCTGTTGATGGCGCCGCTGCTCCTGTTTCTCGGCCTTGCCTATGCCTGGCCGTTTCTCGGCGTGGTGAAGTGGAGCTTCACCTTGCCGACGCCTGGGCTTGGCCAGTACGGGGCATTGCTCACCGACGATCTGGTGCAGTCGGTGTTCATCCGCACCCTGCGTATCGCTGCCATCGTCACCATTGTGTCGGTCGCCGCCGCCTATGCCATCACGGTCGTCTGGGTCCGCGGCAGCCCGGCGCAGCGCCTCGTCGCCGAATTCTGCATCCTGGTGCCGTTCTGGATCTCGGTGCTGACGCGAGCCTTCGGCTGGGTGGCGCTTCTGTCCAATCGCGGCCTGATCAACACCTGGCTGCAGTCGATCGGTTTCATCTCCGAGCCGCTGACTTTGGTGCGCAACGAGTTCGGCGTCATTGTCGGCATGACCCATTTCCTTATTCCGTTCGCGGTCTTTCCGCTGGCGTCAGCCATGCGCAGCCTGGACGAGCGCGTGCTGCTCGCCGCACGCGGCCTCGGCTCCAGCCGCATGCGCACCTTCTGGACGGTGTTCGTGCCGATGACGCGCTCCGGCATCATCGGCTCCGCGATGATCGTCTTCGTCTTCTCGCTTGGCTTCTTCGTCACACCGGCGATCCTCGGTGGCGGCCGCAGCGTCATGATCGCCGAATTGATCTATCTCCGGATATTCCAGAGCCCGGACTGGGGGCTGGGGGCTGCGATCAGCGTCGTGCTGGTACTGTTCGTCGGCGCGCTGATGGCGCTCCTGTTCCGTTATGTCAGACCGAAGCAGCTCATCTGATGCCTACCTATCGCCCTGGACCCGTCTCGCTGATCCTCGCCGTGCTGGTGGCGCTGTTCCTGCTCATGCCGCTGCTCGCAGTCATTCCGGTATCGCTGACGCCCAGCCGCATGCTGGCGATGCCGACGGGCGAATTGTCGCTGCGCCACTACCGCTCGCTGATCGAGGATCCGCGCTGGCTCCAGTCGATCCTGCTTTCGATCCGCATCGGCATTGTCAGCAGTGCCATTTCAACCGTGCTGGCGCTTTGTTTCAGTCTCGGCGTCTGGATGTTCCAGCCGCGCTTCACCGCGACCCTTGTCGGCTTCGTGCTGCTGCCGATGGTTGTGCCGCCGGTGGTATCGGCGGTGACGCTCTACTTCCTGCTCACTTCGATCTCGGGCGTCAGCTCCTTCTTCGGCTACGACACCTGGCTCGGCGTCGCCATGGCGCATTCGGTGATGACGGTGCCGTTCGCGACCGTGCTGATCCTGGTCTCGCTCAGCCAGCTCGACCGCCGCATCGACCTCGCCGCGCGGGGTCTTGGCGCAAGTGTCTGGGAGCGCGCCACGCGCGTCATCATGCCCAACATCAAATTCGGCATCGTCACCGCGGCACTGCTCTCCTTCGTGCTCTCCTGGGAAGAGATCGGCGTCACCCTATTCATCACCTCGGTCAACGCCATCACGCTTCCGCGTCTGATGTGGATGGGGCTGCGCGACAACATCGACCCGGCGATCGCGGCGCTTTCCGTGATATTGATCATCATCACGGTGCTGGTTCTGGCGGTGAGGAGCGTCGTGGTCCGGCAGCGCGGCGAGCCTTAAACGAACCGCACCGAGACTTTGCCAAACCTGCCCAAATCGCCAATGACCTCGTCACCGGCCTCGACGCGTATCGGCGTCACGCAAGTGCCGGTGATCACCACCTGTCCCGGCTGAAGCGCTATACCCAGGCCCGACAGCTCATTGAGCAGCCATGTCAGCGCGATGCGGGGGTCGCCGAGGACTGCCGCACCGGTTCCGTCGTGTCGCGACTTGTCCGAAACAATTCCGGCCACCGGGTGCTTTGCGAGGTTTACGTCACGCCATTCGTCTTGCGTGGGCTGGCCGATGACAAACAAATTGGCGCAGGCATTGTCCGCGATGGCGCTCCGACGGCGCAGAAATCGTCGTAGCGCGAGTCCGGTATTTCGATCGCCGGATGCAAGCTCGCCACGGCGTCCATCACTTCTGCGATTTCATAAGGTGCCGGGCGAGGTGGGAGCTGGCGGCCGAATCGGAAGGCGAATTCGATCTCGGCGACACGCATCTTGCTCGTCGCGAGCGAAACGGTCCCGCCAACCTCGACCGCTTTCTCTGCCAGCAGGCGCCCGGCCATCGGGCCGTCGACATTGATATGCCTTTGACCGGCCAGGCTGGTTGCCGCAATCTTCCAGCCGAAAAGCGGGGCCGCCGAACGATCCATGACATGGGCCTGGATGGCATAGCCTTCGGTCCGCGTCTTCGGCCGCAGCTTCTCGGGTATAGCGGCGAGATGGGTGCCGTTGTCCCAATGGCTTACCAGCAGATGCGACGCGGCCCTGGCCTTTGCTGGATCGAGCATGGTCAGCTCCGGGAATCGAAGAAATAGCTCGCTGCCGATCAAAGCCGGCAGGGAACATGCCGTTATGTTGGCCATGCCATAGTGGTTAGCCTACATGACCAGACAAGCACGAGTCCACGTCCATGCTTCGCTTGTTGAGTGTGGTGAGCAGAAACTACGTCCCGGACCGGGCGGCAGCGGTGCGCTCATCCGACAGGGGCGCGCGGACCGCGGCCCTTGTCACCGCCGGGTCGTAGCTCTTGCGCGCGAACACCTCTTTCACTAGCGGGGCAAAGAACGCCAGCGGCAGGGTCGGATAATCCGGATCGAAGCTCGACTGGTCCCATTTCTCGCAGAATTCGGCGCAGTCGTCGAAGTATGGGCTGCCCCGGAATGTTTCCCGCTTGTTCGGATTGGCCCCGACATGTTCGCCATAGTACAGCAGCTGGAAATCGCCGTGCTTCTCCACCACCCAGGTGCACTGTTCGCGCACGAATGGCCGGATGATGGCCGCGGCATATTCGTCATGATTGTAGGGGGCATAGATGTCACCGACGTCGTGGAGCAGGGCCGATACCACCCAGTCGGTGTCCGCTCCGGCATTCCAGGCCCTGGTTGCTGCCTGTAGGGAGTGGCCGAGCCGCGTCACCTTGTAGCCCGACAGGGATTTGTCGAGTTCGACCATGGCGGCGAGCAGCCTATCGGCGGTGCCATCGGCATATTCGATCTCGTGTTCGGTGAGAAACGCGTAGTCCTCGCGGTCCCCATCCTTCATCTGCGTGAATTTTACGGTTTCCATGGTCGGTGCCTCTAATCAGTCGCCGCGTTGCATCGTTTTCGATCCGCCGAACATCTCGTCCGGCTTATCGACCGAGTTCGACGTAAAGATCTTCGCCGTCCCGGTGGACGGGGAAACTTCGTGCCTTGAGCCGATCGTCGACGAGGCACTTTCCGGACCGGATCTCGAACTCCCATCCATGCCAGGCACAGCGAACGAGTTCGCCGGCGCGCTCATAGACGAACTCGGTCTTGTCGGTTTGTTTGGTGGTTCCGCAGACCGGTCCTTCGCACAACTGTCCAGCGCGATGCGGGCATATGTTCAGCAGGGCGGCATAGCCGTCGTGGAGTTCGAAGATGCCGACGCTTATACGGCCGAAGGTGACGATCTTCGGCCGCTCGGTCGTTACCTCGGCGACCTTGCAGGCAAAAGTCCGGGAGGGGGCTACAGCTGCCTCCATCATGCGACCCTCGCGGTTGCCGCCGGTGCCTCGATACGCTTGTAGACTTCAAGCGCGTTTAGCCCCATCACCTTGTCGCGCCATGCCGGCGGGATGTGGAGATTGGTCGGTGCGTCGAAGTCCCAGTGGGGATAGTCGGACGCGAAGAGCAGCGTGTTCTGACCGTCCATATGCTCGAGCGTCTCCCAAAGGTGCTTCACATTCTGCGGCTGCTCCAGCGGCTGAGTGCTGAAGCGGATGTTGCGGCGGCAATATTCCGACGGCAGCATCCTCAGCCATGGCGTCTCCTTGCGTAAGGCCTTGAAGTTGGCATCGAGCCGCCACATCAACGAAGGCACCCAACAGACGCCGCATTCGATGACGACGAAGTAGAGGTCGGGATATTTCTCGAACACGCCGTTGGAGATCATGCTGACCACATGGGTCATCGCCGGCTGGCTGAGCAGCGCATGCGTCTCCCAGTAGTAAGCGGTCGGGCCGCTGGCGACGGCATTGTGATTGACGCCTCCCTGGCCGCCAAAATGAATGGCGAAGGGCAGGCCGACCTCCGCGCAAGCTTCGAAGATAGGATGGTAGAAGGGATCGCCGTAGGGGCGCTGCGAGCCATGGCTTGCAAGGACCTGGACGATGTCCTTGTGTCCGCCCAGGCGCCTTATCTCGGCCGCCGCCCCATGTGGATCGGTCGGAGAGATGATGATCGATCCCTTGAAGCGTCTGTCCTTGGGCAGCCACCAATCGATCATGTAGTCGTTATAGGCGCTGACCAGCGCATTGGCGTAGTGGTAGTTGGCCAGCGTCGAGGCTTCCAGCGGTTCATCGGCCGTGAGGATCGCAACGTCGATATCGTAGAGATCGAGATGCTTCTCCTTCATGATCAGGTAGTTGTCGTCCTCGGTCTGCGGCTTGATGTCATGCCGCGAAAATCCTTCGGGATGGAGCCACGGGCGATGTCCATGCGGGAAGCTGCCCGCCGGGCCGGGCTTTTCGCCGCGGACCATGAAATCGCGCCAGTAGGGCTCGAGATAGGGCAGGAGGACTTCAGCACTGGACCAGTAGTTGTGCACGTCCGTGTCGACGATAAACATTGATGCATCACCTGCCGAGGAGGGTTGGATGCACGAACAGTGGACTTCGGCGCCGTCGGCCGCAACGCAGTCGCCGGCCGCAGTTTAATCGAAGAACCCGATTACCCATTGCCTGCCAGGGCAGAAAGGCGCTAGCCGATTGGGATCGCCTCGTTCGCTGATGGCTGGAATGCAGATAGAATTGCTCGATACCTTTCTCGATCTCATCGAGACCCGGAATTTCAACAGGACCGCGGAGCGGCTTGGCATCACCCAGTCCACCGTCTCGAGCCGCATTCGCACGCTCGAGACGCTGCTGGAAAAACAGCTCTTCATTCGCAACAAGAGCGGGACGGAGCCCACCGCCGCCGGTGTACGCTTCGAGCAGCATGCGCGCGCGGTAAAGCTCAGATGGCTGGATGCGCGCCGCGAAATCCAGTCGGTCGGCAAGTTCGACCGTCTCATCCGCATCGGCATTCAGTTCGAGCTTTACGAGCGCGTCCTGCAGGAATGGCTGGTCTGGGTGAGGGCGACGATGCCCAAGCTGGCAATCTATGTCGAGATCGACTACTCGAACCAGATGATCCTGGACCTCACGACCGGCAGCCTCGATCTCGCCGTCCTTTATTCGCCGCAGCATCTTCCCGACATTCACTATGAGCAGATCGCCGAGGAGAGCTTCGTGATGGTCTCCACGCGCGGCGTGGCGTTCAGTGACATCACGCCGGCGGACTACATTCGCGCCAACTACTCCGCATCCTTCGATCGCGCGCACAAACAGATGCTGCCCGAACTGGAAAACAGCCCGGTTTCGACCGGAAACGGCGGCGCTGTCGCCCATCTGCTGAGAAGCCAGGGCGGCACGGCCTTCGTCACCGAGGCGGTCGCGACGAAATTGCTTCAGGAGAAGGTGGCGGAGCTCGTCGCCGACGCGCCAAGAATCTCCCATCCGATCTATTCCGCCGTGCACGTGCGGCATCATCATTCACACACCCATGCCCGCTTGCTGAAGGCGCTCAAGCTGATGACGGTATAGGCGCCGCAGACGCAGGTGGTTACAGGTCGACAGCGATGTCGCTGGTCGGTGTGCTGCAGCAGGCAAGGACAAAGCCCGCCTCGCGCTCGGCATCCGAAAGGCCCCCCATCTCGTTCATGTCCACCGCGCCGCTTGCCAGCATGACCTTGCATGTTCCGCACAGGCCCATTCGGCAGGACGTCTCGACATGGATGCCGGCGGCTTCGGCAATATCCAAAATGGTCTCACCGGCGCCGGCCACACGATTGATGCTGCAACGCTGGAAAAGAATGCTTCTTGCCTCGCCGCCTTGTCCCCGGTCAGCTGCAGATTTGATGGCGCCCGACGGCGCTGGGCCGAAGGCTTCTTCGAAAATCTCGCGTGCCGGTACCCCAAGCTCAAGAAGGTAGCGGCGCATCGCTTCCATGAACGCCGTCGGCCCGCATAGAAAGGCGCTACGTTCTGCCGCGTCCGGCACGAGTTCGGCCAGCTTCGTCATGTCAAGCCGGCCGCCGGCGCCAAAGGCGCCGGACGCCTGGCTGCAAACGGTCTCCACACGCAGCCCAGGCAGTTGGGCAAAGCTTCGCAGTTCGTCCTCGAAAAGAAGATCGCCTGGTGTTCGCGCACATTGGATGAGGCAGATATCGAGATCGCTGCCGGCATCACTGAGCGACCGCAGCATTGACATGAACGGGGTGACGCCGCTGCCCGCGCAAAGGAAAAGTGCCTTTTGGAAGGCACGGCCCTCAAGCGTGAACATGCCACCGGCTTTACCGATCTCGGCCGTCGCGCCTGCGCCGAAATGATCGTGGAGGATACGAGTCGCCTTGCCGTCCTTGGCGGCCTTGATCGTCAAAGCGATACGCTGCGGGCGGCTTGGTGGCGAGGCTATGGTGAAGACGCGGGAAAAGTGTTCACCGTTCCAGCCGAAGCGGATGGTGGTG
This sequence comes from Mesorhizobium sp. B3-2-1, assembly GCF_006439515.1. NCBI lineage: Bacteria > Pseudomonadati > Pseudomonadota > Alphaproteobacteria > Hyphomicrobiales > Phyllobacteriaceae > Mesorhizobium > Mesorhizobium sp. B3-2-1. The sequence continues at coordinate 155,268 of NZ_VFTI01000006.1, forward strand.
GACTGGCCGGCACGGAAGTCGAAACCCCTGCCGTCGACGCGCTCGAAGACCAGCGTGACGACGTCGCTCGTCTCCTGGATGCGGTCCGTGCAGACACACAGGCGCGACGTATCGAGGAGGGCGCCATTGCCGGCGCTAGTGGGTACGACATTCATGGGCCGTCTCCAAAGACAGGTGATCTGGCTTGCGATAGCAGATCGGAGCGTGCCCATGCCGCATCTCGTTAATCGGAAAAAGCGTTCACATTTTACACCGGGACTCATGCCATGGCTGGCGTTGTCGATAGGATCAGCTGATCCAGAGCTTGCCGTTACTCCAACTCTGGCGGAATCCGTTCATGGCGACTAGGTTGCAATAGGTGCAGCCGCGACAGGCGAGGGGAATGACATATGACCGCGCCCGGTGATTTGCAGCAGGCCCTGTTCCTCAGGTTGAAAAGCGATGCGTCGCTATCGGCGCTGCTGGGCGGCGCCGGACTGCTCGAGCGGCCAACCGATAACGCCGCCTTTCCCTATGTGACTTCAGGCCAGACCTCTGCCTTCGACTGGGATACCGGCGCCGAGAACAATGACGACCAGCTGATCACGCTGCATGTCTGGTCGAAGGCCCATGGCGAAGCCGAAACGGTTGCCATCATGGCCGCCATCGAAGCACGCCTTGCCGACGCGGTGCTGGTGATCGGCCCGCGTGGCCAGACGCGGCTGTCGCTGGAATTCAGCGAGGCGCGTTATGATGAGGAACTGCTTGTCCATCACGGTCTGCTGCGATTCCGTGCGCTGACGCAGGAAAACGCCTGACGCGCTTTCAATATCATCGAAACGGAGTCTAAACTGCGCTTTCGCGGGTTTCACTGGTGGGGCGGTGAAATCCGGATTGTCTGTCTCGCGTTGCAGGGGTGTGGCGAGCATGGTTTCAGGGCCGTTCACCGTTCATTTCACGTTCAGCACCGATGCGTTACAACGCCGGTCATGAAAACGCTTCGCTCCCATTTCCGAACCGCGACCCTGGCGCTTAGTGCAGCCGGGCTGTTTGCGTCGCAGGCAATGGCGATACCGGTGATCGCGCCCGACCAGCCCAGCCCGATCGTCCTGGTCGCATCCGACTGCTATGCGATCGGTCAGCAGGTGGCCCAGCAGAATGGCGGGACGCTCGCCAAGGCCTCGGCGTCGACGCGTGGCGGCCAGCCGGTCTGCGTCATCGTCGTGCTCGTGCCCGGCAAGGACGGGCAGCGTCCGCGCCGCTCCGAAATCGTCGTTCCACAGAACTGACGCAGTCTCCCTTCCTACAGGGCTCCGTTTCCCAGGCCGGCGGAATCGGCCTATATCTGCAACTTCAGTCCAACAGGCATTGGTCCCCGCATGCGCGTACTCGTCGTCGAGGATGACAAGGATCTCAACCGGCAGATTTCGGATGCGCTGGTCGATGCCGGCTATGTCGTCGACCGTGCCTTCGATGGCGAGGAGGGGCATTTCCTCGGCGACACCGAGCCTTACGATGCCGTCGTGCTCGACATCGGCCTGCCGCAGATGGACGGCATCAGCGTGGTCGAGCGCTGGCGTCGCGGCAGCCGCAAGATGCCGGTGCTGATCCTGACGGCGCGTGACCGCTGGAGCGACAAGGTGTCCGGCATCGACGCCGGCGCCGACGACTACGTCACCAAGCCGTTCCACATCGAGGAAGTGCTGGCGCGGGTCAGGGCCTTGATCCGCCGCGCCGCCGGCCACGCCTCGTCGGAACTGACCTGCGGGCCGCTGCGCCTCGACACCAAGGCTTCGAAGGCCGATGTCGCCGGCGTGCCGCTGAAATTGACCTCGCATGAATTCCGGCTGCTTGCCTATCTGATGCACCACATGGGCGAGGTCGTTTCGCGCACCGAACTGGTGGAACATCTCTACGACCAGGATTTCGATCGCGATTCCAACACGATCGAGGTCTTTGTCGGGCGGCTGCGCAAGAAGATGGGCATCGACATGATCGAAACCGTGCGCGGCATGGGCTACCGCATGCGTGAGCCGGAGGCGTAAGGCGGAACCGCTCCCTACCAACCCAACCGTGGGCAGACGGCTTTCGCTGCGCGCATGGCCGCGCTCGCTGACGTTCCGCGTCATCGCCTTCTCCACGGTGTGGGCGATCCTCACCCTGGTCGTCATCTTCACCCTGATCACCACGCTTTACCGCCAGGCCAGCGAGCGAGGCTTCGACAGCCTGCTGTCGGCGCATTTGTTCAACCTGATCGGCTCCATCGGCATTTCCGACAGCGGTGCGCTGACCGGTTCCCCCGATCTTGGCGACCTCCGTTTCTCGGAACCGAATTCGGGCTGGTACTGGTCCGTCGAGCCCGCTTCGGAAGGGGTGCATGGCGATCTTCATTCTTCGTCCATGACCCGGACCGTCCCGTCGCCCGGCGTGGCGGATGTTCCCTTCAATGCCAATTTCCAGCGCAGCTATGCCGCGCAAGGCATCAACGGCGAGGAACTGGTCGTGTTCGAGAGCGAATTCGTTCTCGATGCGAAGAACCGCGCCGCGCGCTTCCGCGTCATGGGCAACAAGACCGAACTGGAGCAGGAAATAGGGACCTTCCAGCGCCGCTTGCTGACCTATCTCGGCCTGTTCGGCATCGGCATGATCGCCATCAACGCCATCGCCATCCTGCTCGGGCTGCAGCCTCTGCGCAGGGTCCGCAACGCGCTTGCCATGGTGCGCGAGGGCACCGCGCAGAGGCTCGACGGCCGATTCCCGGCCGAGATCGAACCCTTAGCCAACGAAACCAACGCGTTGATTGAAAACAACAAACGCATTGTCGAACGCTCGCGGACGCAGGTCGGCAATCTCGCCCATTCACTGAAGACGCCGCTCGCCGTTCTGCTCAACGAGGGCCGGGCGCTTGGCGGAGCCAAGGGACAATTGATCGCCGAGCAGGCCGCCTCCATGCAAAAGCAGATCGACCACTATTTGCAGCGCGCCCGCGTCGCGGCGCAGCGCGACAGCGTCGTCTACCGCACGCCGGTGGCGCCGCTGGTGCAGCGCATGGTGCGCGTCTTGCAGAAGCTCAACCCGCAGACCAACCTGTCGCTGGCGCTGCCGGCCACGGAGATCGTCTTTGCCGGCGAACGCGAAGACCTCGAGGAACTGCTTGGCAATCTTCTCGAAAATGCGATGAAATGGTCAAAGAGCGTGGTGTCGGTTGCGGTTGCGCCGTTGACCGGCAGCGGTGACAACCTGTTCGAGATCAGCATCGAGGACGACGGCCCCGGCATTCCCGAGGACAAGGCGCGCGAAGCCATGAAGCGCGGACGGCGCCTGGACGAGACAAAACCGGGAACGGGTCTCGGCCTCGCCATTGTCGCCGACCTCGTCAACGAGTATGGAGGCGGCCTGGTGCTGGAACGCTCCGGCATGGGCGGATTGAAGGCGGTGGTGCGATTGCGGAGCCTTCCGTGACGTTTCCGGGCCAATCGACACCGATGGGCGGCGCATGCTATGGCGGCATATCGATTGACATCGTACCGGCCGGCGGCGGCCAAATTTCCGACAAATATCAACACTATGGCCACGCCCACTTCTCAGATGATGCTCCCCGCGCATCCATGGCAGGCTCCAACTCAGGAATACCGGTTGTTGGCATGAAGATTCGCGTCGCGCTTGTTTCCGCCTTGCTGGCCGTATCGGGCTGCACCACCTTGGGCGGCAAGGGTCCGACCGTGGCGGCGACACCGGCGTCGACGCCCCCGGCGGGGGGCAAGGTCGTCACCAAGTCGATCATTTCCGCCATGGGCGGCGGTCTCATTGGCGGGTCGATCGGCAATGGCCTGAGCGACACGGAGAAGCGCAGCGCGCTCGAGGCCGAATACAAGGCGCTCGAATACAACACCAGCGGCCAGAAGGTGACGTGGAAGGGCGATCAGGCCTCGCGCCATGGCGAGGTCGTTCCAGCCCAACCTTACCGCGTCGGTTCGCAGGACTGCCGCCAGTACACGCAGACGGTATTCACCGGCAGCGCCAGTGTCACGGCGCACGGAACGGCCTGCCGCAATGCCGACGGCAGTTGGACACCACTGACCTAGCCGGCCGGATCCGGTTGCGATCCGGCCAGTTGATGTCGATCAAGGACATTCGGCGCGCCTGCCGTCAAAGCGTCGCAGGATGCCTGTGTTGGCAGGGCAAGGCTCTGCCTTTATTGGAAGAACCATGCTGTTCTGGGTCATAGCCGCAATTCTCACGCTGGGCGCCAGCCTGGCGGTGCTTTTGCCGCTGGCTGGGGCCTCCAAGGACGCGTCGTCGAGCGGCGATCACGATCTGGAAGTCTATCGCGATCAATTGGCCGAACTCGACCGCGACGCCGCACGCGGCCTGATCGGGCCCGCTGAAGCGGCCGAGGCGCGCGCCGAGATCGCCCGCCGCATCCTTCGCCTGGACAACGCGGATATGGCGGACAAGACATCTGGCAGATCAGCATCGGTCACGGCACGGCTCGTCGCGACCGTCGCCGTGCTGGTGGTACCGTTGGTCAGCTGGGGACTCTACAGCCAGATCGGCTCGCCTGACCTGCCGTCGCAGCCGCTCAGCGAGCGGCTGGCCAAGAACCCGGCCGATAGTTCGGTCGATGAACTGGTGGCGCGCGCCGAAGCCCATCTTGCCGCCAATCCTTCCGATGGGCGGGGCTGGGACGTTCTGGCGCCGGTCTATCTGCGCATGCAGCGCTTTGCCGACGCCGCGGCGGCCTACCGCAACGCCATACGCCTGGACGGCGACAATGCCGCCCGCCAGGCCGGCCTCGGCGAGGCGATAGCCGGTGCCACGGGCGGTATCGTTTCGGCCGATGCCCAGGATGCCTTCGAGGCGGCCTTGAAGCTCGATCCGGCCAACGCGAAAGCCAGCTTCTATCTGGCCATGGCGTTGGCACAGGAGGGCCGCGGCAAGGAAGCGGCCGCAGCCTGGCAGGCGATGCTTGGCAGGTTGCCGCCGGATTCACCGTGGCGGGGCGCCGTCGAACAGGCATTGGCCAAATCCGGCGGCCCCGAAGTCGCTTCCGGCGCGGCCGCGAAAGGCCCCGATGCCGTCGATGTCGACGCGGCATCCTCCATGTCGCCGCAGGACAGGGAAGCCATGATCAACACCATGGTCGCCGGCCTCGACGACAAACTTCGTCAAAATCCGCACGACCCGGAAGGATGGATGCGGTTGGTTCGTTCCTATGTCGTGCTGGGCAAGACCGATCAGGCACGCGATGCGCTGGGCCGCGCCATTGCGGTCTTTGGAGCCGACAGCGACGAAGCCAGGAAATTCACCGCCTTTGCCGCCTCGCTCGGCCTGACGGCGACGGAGTAGAACTTGACATGACGCGCAAGCAGAAACGATTGTCGGTGATTGTGGGCGGCTTGGCTTTCCTCGCCGCCGCCACCGGCCTGACCTTCTACGCGCTTGGCCAGAAAGCGTCCTATTTCTACATGCCGGCCGATCTGACCACTGCCAGCGTACAGCCCGGCCAGCGCATCAGGCTCGGCGGTTTGGTCGAAAAAGGCACCATCCAGCGCGGCCAGGGCGCGACGGTCGCCTTTTCCGTCACCGACACCCACAAATCGGTCAAGGTGAGCTATACCGGCATCCTACCCGATCTTTTTCGCGAAGGGCAGGGCGTCATCACCGAGGGCACCTTCGGCGCCGACGGCGTCTTTGTCGCCGACAGCGTGTTGGCCAAGCACGATGAGCGTTACATGCCCAAGGAAGTTGCCGACGGGCTGAAGGCCAAGGGTGTCTGGCAGGAGAGCAAGAGTGAGTAACCCCGGCGGGAGAGCAAGCGTGAGTCGCGGGAATGGTTGAGACCGGACATTTCGCCCTGGTTCTGGCGTTCGCGCTTTCACTGGTGCAGACCATCGTGCCGCTGTTTGGCGCGCGGCTGAACAACCAGCGCCTGATGGCAGTCGGCGGTCCGGTCGCGGTGACTGGTTTTGCGTTGACCGCGCTGTCCTTCGCCGCCCTTGCCAGCGCCTATGCAAGCTCCGATTTTTCGCTGGCGAACGTTTGGGAGAACTCGCATTCGCTGCAGCCGCTGATCTACAAGATCACCGGGACCTGGGGCAATCACGAAGGCTCGATGCTGCTCTGGGTGCTGATCCTGACCTTCTTCGGCGCGCTTGTCGCCGCTTTCGGCTCCAACCTGCCGGCGACGCTGCGCGCCAACGTGCTTGCGGTGCAGGGCGCCATTGGCGCTGCCTTCTTCCTGTTCATCCTGGTGACGTCCAATCCTTTCATCCGGCTCAACCCGGCGCCCATCGAAGGCCGCGATCTCAACCCGATCCTGCAGGATCTTGGCCTCGCCATTCATCCGCCGCTGCTCTATCTCGGCTATGTCGGCTTCTCGATCTGCTTTTCCTTCTCGGTCGCGGCCCTTATCGAGGGTCGCATCGATGCCTCCTGGGCGCGCTGGGTGCGGCCATGGACGCTGGTCGCCTGGATGTTCCTGACCGGCGGCATCGCGATGGGATCGTACTGGGCCTATTACGAGCTCGGCTGGGGCGGTTTCTGGTTCTGGGACCCGGTCGAAAACGCTTCCTTCATGCCGTGGCTGGCGGGCACCGCGCTGTTGCATTCGGCCATCGTCATGGAAAAGCGCTCGGCTTTGAAGATCTGGACGCTGCTGCTCGCCATTTTGACCTTCTCGCTGTCGCTGCTCGGCACCTTCCTGGTGCGTTCGGGCGTCCTGACTTCCGTCCATGCCTTTGCCACCGATCCAACGCGCGGCGTCTTCATCCTGTGCATCCTGACGTTGTTCATCGGCGGCTCGCTGTCACTGTTTGCGCTGCGCGCCTCGAAGTTGACGGCAGGCGGCTTGTTCCATCCGATTTCGCGCGAAGGCGCACTCGTCCTCAACAACCTGTTCCTGACCACGGCGACCGCCACCGTGCTGGTCGGCACGCTCTATCCGCTGGCGGTCGAGGCTTTTTCGGCCGACAAGATTTCGGTCGGAGCGCCGTTCTTCAACCTTACCTTCGCACCGCTGATGGTGCCGCTGCTGGTGATGGTTCCCTTTGGGCCGCTGCTGGCCTGGAAGCGCGGCGATGTGTTTGGCGTCGCGCAGCGTCTGATGGTCGCGTTTGCGGCCGCCCTTCTGGCGACGCTGGTCACCGCCTTGTTCATCGACGGCGCTTCGGTACTTGCCGCGCTTGGCGTCGGCCTTGCCGTCTGGTTGATCCTTGGTGCGCTAACCGACATCGCCGTCAAAGCCGGGGTCGGCAATGTCGCCGTGCCGGTCATGGTCAGGCGCCTGGTCGGTCTGCCACGCTCGGTGTTCGGGACCGCTTTCGCGCATCTTGGCCTCGGCCTGACGGTGCTCGGCATTGTCGGCACGCTCTGCTTCGGCACGGAGAAGATCCTGTCCATGCATGCTGGTGAAATCGTCGAAATCTCCGGCCGCACGGTTCGTTTCGTCGGCCTCTATCCTGCCCAGGGACCGAATTACAGCGAGGATCGCGGCCGTTTCGAGCTGATCGGGGTCAGCGGCAGCCCTGTCGGCGAAATCAGTTCCGCCAAGCGTTTCTATCCCGTGCGGCAGATGACGACGACGGAGTCCGGCATCAAGACGATCGGCCTCTCCCAGCTCTACATTTCGCTCGGCGACGAGGGCAAGGACGGCTCGGTCGTGGTGCGTCTGTGGTGGAAGCCGCTGGTGACGCTGATCTGGGGCGGCGGCCTGGTGATGATGGCGGGTGCGGCCATGTCGCTGATGGACAGGCGCCTGCGTGTCGGCGCGCCATCGCGCCGTCGCAAGCAGGCGGTGGTGCCGGCGGGCCTGTCATGAAGGCAAGGTTTTCACTGACGTCGATTGTCCTGCTGCTGGCACTGCTCTTCGCCGGCACGGCAATGGCGGTGAAGCCTGACGAGATGCTGGCGGACCCGGCACTCGAGGCGAGAGCCCGGGCGCTGTCGGAAGGCTTGCGCTGCATGGTCTGCCAGAACCAGTCGATCGACGAATCCGACGCCGACCTTGCTCGCGACCTGCGGATCCTGGTGCGACAACGCCTCGTCGCCGGCGATACCGACCAGCAGGTGATGGATTATGTCGTTTCCCGTTACGGCGAGTTCGTGCTTCTGAAGCCACGTTTTGATCTCAGGAATGCCCTGCTTTGGGGCACGCCGGTGCTGCTGCTGCTGGTGGGAGGTGTGTTCATTGCTCTAAGCGCGCGATCGCGCCGGACGCTGGCGACGAAATCCCTGTCAGCCGACGAGCAGGCGGCATTGGACGCGATCCTGCACCGCGACTGACAGCCCAGTCGCCCGCTAACATTACCAAAGTTTCATGTGTCGGAAATGGCGCTGTAATGTCCGCCGTTCTAATTCTCGTTTCCTGAGGATGCCGATCAAGGCGCGTCCGCTTGAAAGAGGATAAGAGATCCATGAATATTGCCCCCAATTCATATTCCCGCACCCGCAAGCGTCTTCTGGCTGCCGTCGCGTCCGTCGCTGTCGCCGGTGCTATCGGCGTTGGCGCGCTGACCAGTGGAACCAGCCCCGTTCTGGCTGACGCCGTGCGTGTCGAGGCTCCGCAGGTTCCGAGCTTCGCCGATGTCGTGGAGCGCGTTTCGCCAGCCGTGGTCAGCGTCAAGGTCAAGGCCAAGCTGCAACCGACAGCCGATGACGGTTCCGGCGATCAGGGCGGTTTCGACAATCTTCCCAACAATCCGCAGCTGCGCCGCTTCTTCAAGGAATTCCGCGGCTTTGGTGACCAGGGTGGCCAGAACGACGAAGGTCACCGCCGCTTCGGTCACCGCGATCGCAACAACGACCAGCCGCGCCCCGTCGCGCAGGGCTCGGGCTTCTTCATTTCCGAAGACGGTTATCTCGTAACCAACAACCACGTCGTCGACGAGGGCACCGCTTTCACCGTGGTGACCAATGACGGCAAGGAACTCGACGCCAAGCTGGTCGGCACCGATCCGCGCACCGACCTCGCCGTGCTCAAGGTCGATGGCGGCGGCAAGTTCACCTATGTCGACTTCGCCGACGATTCCAAGGTTCGCGTCGGCGACTGGGTCGTGGCTGTCGGCAACCCGTTCGGCCTCGGTGGCACCGTCACCGCCGGCATCATCTCGGCGCGCGGCCGCGATATCGGCGCTGGCCCTTATGACGATTTCCTCCAGATCGACGCCTCGGTCAACCGCGGCAATTCGGGTGGCCCGACCTTCAATCTCAACGGCCAGGTGGTCGGCATCAACACCGCCATCTTCTCGCCCTCGGGCGGCAGCGTCGGCATCGCCTTCGACATTCCCGCCACAACCGCCAAGCAGGTCGTCGCAGACTTGATGAAGAACGGCGCGGTCCAGCGCGGCTGGCTCGGCGTCGAAATCCAGCCGGTCACTTCCGACATCGCCGAATCGCTCGGTCTGAAGTCCAACAATGGCGCGTTGGTTTCGAGCGCCCAGGACGATGGCCCCGGCAAGAAGGCCGGCATCACGGCAGGTGATGTCATCACCCAGGTCGATGGCAAGGATGTTGCCTCGCCGAAGGAACTCGCCCGTCTGATCGGCGCCTATTCGCCGGGCAAATCGGTTGACGTCACCGTGTGGCGTGACGGCAAGAGCCAGACGGTCAAGGTCGATCTCGGCAAGCTGCCCGCCAGCGACAAGCAGGCGTCGGGCGATCAGCAGCAGCAACCCGCCGCTCCGGCAAAGCCGGACACGCTGGCTGATCTCGGCCTCACCGTCACCAAGTCCGAAAACGGTAAGGGTCTGGTGGTGACCGACGTCGACCCCGACAGCGCCGCCGCCGACCGCGGCATCCAGCCGGGCGACGTCATCACCGCGGTCAACTCGGCGGAGGTCAACGGCACCGAAGACGTCACCAAGGCCATGGCCGATGCGGTCAAATCCGGACGCAAGGCGGTGCTGATGCAGATCACCCGTGACGACAACAACCGCTTCGTCGCGGTGCCGGTGGCCAAGGGCTGAGACGACTTTTCCAATGCGGCGGTTTCAACACCCCCGAGTCGCCGCATGGGAAAGCAAGAAGGAGAGCCCGTTAGTCAGTCATCGCGCTCTTCTTCAGCGGCAGCGGGCTTCCCATCGCCCGCTGCCGCGCCCCGCATATGGCTGCCCATCACGCCCTCGTGCCCGAAGCCGGTCGGTTCGGTGGTTGCGGGATGACGACATGACCGGGAACTGGCATGTCCGGCGTAACGACGCCACGGAACAAAGATTTTATCGCGTACGCTCTCGATCATCCTGATCGCGATGCGTTTTGGCAAAGGCTAAAATGCAGATGCCGGCTACTCAACCTTCCAGCGAAATCGCGTATAACGGCCCTATGAAGATTCTCGTCATAGAAGACGATCGCGAGGCTGCAGATTATCTGCAGAAAGCCTTCACGGAAGCGGGTCATACCGCGCATGTCGCGGGTGACGGCGAGACCGGCTTCGCGCTTGCCGATGCGGGTGATTATGACGTGATGGTCATCGATCGGATGATGCCGCGCCGCGACGGCCTGTCGGTCATTGCCGCTCTCCGTTCCAGGGGCAACACGACGCCAGTGCTCATCCTGTCTGCGCTGGGCGAGGTCGATGACCGTGTCACCGGGCTGCGCGCCGGCGGCGACGACTATCTGACCAAGCCCTATGCCTTTTCCGAACTTCTGGCGCGTGTCGAGGTGCTGAACCGACGCGCCAGCGCCAAGGAGGCCGAGACCATCTACCGGGTTGGCGACCTTGAACTCGACAGGCTGTCGCATTCTGTCCGCCGGGCGGCGCGCGAGATCACACTGCAGCCGCGCGAATTCCGCTTGCTCGAATATCTCATGCGCCATGCCGGCCAGGTTGTGACGCGCACCATGCTTCTCGAAAATGTCTGGGACTATCATTTCGATCCGCAGACCAATGTCATAGATGTCCACGTCTCGCGGCTGCGCGGCAAGATCGAAAAGGGCTTCGACAAACCGATCCTGCATACGATTCGCGGCGCCGGATACATGCTGAAGGGCGGCTAGGCGGCAGCATGGCGCTTTCCGTGCCCGCCATCATGAAGACGACGGCCGCACGGCTTTCGGCGCTTTATCTCCTGCTCTTCGCACTCTGCGCGGTGCTGCTCGTCCTCTACATGACTTCGCTCTCGGCGCGCATGTTAACCGCGCAGACGCAGGAGACCATCAACGACGAGGTGCTCGGCCTTGCGCGCGCCTATCAGCGGGGTGGCCTGCCGGTATTGGTCCGCGTGGTCGAGGCCCGCTCGCGCCAACCCGGCGCCAACCTCTATCTGATTGCCGATGCCAACGGCCAGATCCTGACCGGTAACGTGCAGAGTCTGGAGCCGGGAGTTCTCGAAAACGAAGGCTGGACCACCAGCCCTTTTTCGTATCAGCGCTTTGGCGAGGGAGAGCTCGATCGTCTACGCAATTTGCCTGCCGACAAGGGGACGGCACAGCCCGACCAGAGCGACACGCAGGCGCAGGGCGAGAAGGGCCACAACGCCATTGCCCTGGTGCTGCGGCTGCCCAATCAGATGATCATGCTGGTCGGCCGCGATCTCGGCGAACCGGAGCGGTTCCGTGCCGTCATCCGCCGTTCGCTGGTGCTGGCGCTCGGCATGATGGGGGTGGGCGGCATCCTAATCTGGTTCTTTGTTGGCCGCGCGGCATTGAAGCGTATCGACGGGGTTTCCGAGGCAAGCCGGCGCATTATGGGCGGTGATCTCAGTGGCCGGTTGCCGGTGACCGGCGCCGGTGACGAGTTCGACCGGCTATCGGAAAACCTCAATGTCATGCTGGCCAGGATCTCCACGCTCAACGAAGGCCTGAAGCAGGTATCCGACAACATCGCGCATGACCTGAAGACGCCGCTGACCCGGCTGCGCAACCGGGCCGAAGCGACGCTTTCCGGCAAGCAGAAAACATCGGATTATCGGCAGGCGCTGGAAGGCACCATCGCCGAGTCCGACCAGCTGATAAAAACCTTCAACGCCATCCTGATGATCTCCCGGCTGGAGGCTGGGTATTCTTCCGAGCACACCAGCCGCGTCGATCTGGCGGAGGCCGTGCGTGATGTGGTCGAACTTTACGAGCCGGTGGCCGAGGAGGCTGGCGTTTCGCTGGACGCCGAGGTGAACGGTGCTTTTGTCGTCGACGGCAACCGCGAACTGATCGGTCAGGCGCTTTCCAACATCGTCGACAATGCGATCAAGTATTCGACCGATTCGACGTCCAAACCGGCGGTCCGTGTGACGCTCGAACGCACGCATGGCGAGATCAGGCTTTCCGTCGCCGACAACGGCCAGGGCATTCCCGACGATGCCGATCGCGCCCGAGCGACGGAACGCTTCGTGCGGCTTGAGAAGAGCCGTTCGCAGCCTGGTTCGGGCCTTGGCCTCAGTCTCGCCAAGGCGGTCATGACATTCCATTACGGCCGGCTTGACCTGTTGTCTGGCAATCCGGGACTATCCGTGGTCATGAGTTTCCCCGCGCGGGAGGACCACTGATGGCGGCCGTTGCCAAGCGGAGCAATACAGGCTGGCTGCTGAGCCTGGAAACCCCGCTTGCTCCGCTCGACGAGGGCCGGGCACGGCAGGAACTGTCCGAAATCGCGGATGCAGCGCGCGAAGAAGGGTTGATACGCGCGGCCAAATTCCTGGCCGGCAAGGGGACGGCGCAGGATTTCCTGGCCGCCGTCTTCGACCTTTCGCCGTTCCTGCGCGATACCGCGCGCCGCCGGCCGCAAATCCTGGATGGCCTGTTCGACCTGCCGATCGAGGCCCGCCTGAAGGCGATCACCGCCGCGATCGACCAGGCGCCGCTGGCCGAAACGGTCTCGGAATCCGGCCTGATGATGGAACTGCGCCAGCACAAGGCCGAGGCGCATTTCCTGATCGCGCTCGCCGATCTCTCGGGCGAGGCCGAAACCGCGCTGACAGTAAGGCGGTTGAGCGATCTCGCCGACGCCTGCGCCCGCGCGGCCGTCGATTTCCTGCTGCGTGACGCGCACGGCCAGGGCAAGCTCAAACTGCCCGACCTGGACAGCCCGTCGCATCAATCGGGCTGGATCCTGCTCGGCATGGGCAAGCTCGGCGCGCACGAGCTGAATTTCTCCTCCGACATCGACCTCGTCGTGTTCTTCGATCCGGAGGCGCCCGCCGTGGTCGATCCTCTCGACGCTACCGACCTGTTCTCGCGCCTGACGCGGCGGCTGGTGCGCATCCTGCAGGATCGCACCGAGCACGGCTATGTCTTCCGCACCGACCTGAGATTGCGTCCCGACCCCGGTTCGACCCCGCTGGCGATTCCGGTTGAAGCCGCGCTTCGCTACTACGAGGCGCGCGGCCAGAACTGGGAGCGTGCCGCGATGATCAAGGCGCGCCCGGTCGCCGGCGATCTCGCCGCGGGCGATGCCTTTCTCAAGGAGCTCCAGCCCTATATCTGGCGCAAATATATGGACTACGCCGCGATTGCCGACGTCCATTCGATCAAGCGCCAGATTCATGCCCACAAGGGCCATGGCGAGATCGCCGTGAAAGGGCATAACGTCAAGCTTGGACGCGGCGGCATCCGCGAGATCGAGTTCTTCGTCCAGACCCAGCAGCTCATCGCCGGCGGCCGCTTCCCGGAGCTGCGCGGCCGCGAAACCGTGCCGATGCTCGGCCAGCTCGCCGCCCGAGGCTGGATTACATCAGACGCGCGTGACGCGCTCGCCCGCCAGTACTGGTTCCTGCGCCGGGTCGAACACGCCATCCAGATGGTTGCCGACGAGCAGACGCACATGCTGCCGGAAGACGATGAAGGGCTGGAGCGCATCGCCCGTATGCTGGGCTTTGCCGACGCGGCCGCGTTTGCCGGGGTGTTCCGTGCCTCGCTACAGCAGGTCGAGCGCCACTATGCCGCGCTGTTCGAAACCGCGCCCGAGCTTTCGGCCGGCATCGGCAACCTGGTCTTCACCGGTGACGTCGACGACCCGGACACGCTGCGGACCCTGCACGGTCTCGGCTTTCAGCGGCCAAGCGATATCTGCCGTGTCATCCGCGGCTGGCATTTCGGCCGCTATCGCGTCACCCGGTCGGCGGAGGCGCGCGAGCGGCTGACGGAACTGACGCCGGCACTGCTCAAGGCTTTTGGCCAGACGCGCCGGGCCGATGAGGCGCTGGTCCGTTTCGACGAGTTCCTTGCTGGCCTGCCGGCCGGCATCCAGCTGTTCTCATTGCTGCAGTCGAACCCCGCACTGCTCAGGCTGATGGCGACGATCATGGGCGCGGCGCCCCGGCTGGCGGCGATCATCACCCGCCGGCCGCATGTCTTCGACGGCTTGCTCGACCCGGCATTGCTGACCGAGCTTCCCGACCGCGCCTATCTCTCGGCACGGCTTTCCGCCTTCCTCGAAGGCGAAAGGGCCTATGAGGAGGTGCTCGACAGGCTGCGCATATTTGCTTCCGAACAGAAATTCCTGATCGGTGTGCGGCTGCTCGCGGGCTCGATCGATCCGGCCCGCGCCGGCCGCGCTTTCTCCGATCTGGCGGACCTGACCATCGCGGCTGCGCTGCAAGCGGTGACCGCCGAATTCGCGGTGCGCCATGGCACGATCGCCGGCGGCGTGGTTTCGCTGCTCGGCATGGGCAAGCTCGGCAGCCGCGAATTGACCGCCGGATCGGATGTCGATCTCATTCTGCTCTACGACCACGATGCGGATGCCGAGGACTCCGACGGCGACAAGCCGCTGGCGCCGTCGCACTATTATTCCCGCATGACGCAGCGGCTGATATCGGCCGTGTCGGCGCCGACGGCGGAAGGAGTGCTCTACGAACTCGACCTGCGGCTGCGGCCTTCCGGCAACAAGGGACCGGTCGCCACCCACATCGATGCCTTCAAGAAATACCAGCGCCAGGAGGCCTGGACGTGGGAACACATGGCCCTGTCGCGGGCACGGCCGATTGCTGGTGACGCCAGCCTGTGCGGCGAGGTCGAGGCGGAAGTTGCCGCGGTGCTGTGCCAAGCGCGCGATGCGGCAAAGGTGAGGGCCGAGGCGTCGGACATGCGTGCCATGATCGAGCAGGAAAAGCCGCCCCGCGACCTGTGGGACATCAAGCTGATTCCCGGCGGTCTGATCGATCTCGAATTCATAGCCCAGGTGGCTGTCATCACTCGGCAGGTCGAGGCCGGGCCGCGCGTCACCGGCACGGCCGAGATCCTGTCTCGCCTGACGCCCCGTTTCGCCAATGCCGGGATCAGGCAGGACCTTGGCGATGCTTACGCCCTGTATCTGGCGCTGACCCAGATGACGCGGCTGTGCCTTACCGGACCCTTCGAACGTGACGACGTTCCGCCGGGGCTTTCAGATCTGCTTCTGGCGGTCACCGACCTGCCGGATTTCGGTGTGCTGGAGGCACACCTCAAGGAGACGTCGCAAAAGGTCAGGAAGGATTTCGACCTTTTGCTTCGTGCCGGGGGTTCGTGATCACGAGCGTTCGGCCGCATCGGGGGTGACGATGCAACAGGAGAAAACCATGAGAAAGACAACCAAGCTCGCACTTGCCTTCATCGCCCTGGCCGGAGCCGTCGGCGGTGGCGCCTATGCAGAGAATGTCGACAGCGCGAACATGCGTGAGCGCACCATGATGCGGCTCGACAAGGCAATGAAGGACAATGGCGGGACCATCACGTTCGACCAGTTCTCCAATGTCGTGGACGCGCGGCTCAAGAAGCTTGTCGCCGACAATGGCGGCAAACTGACTGTCGCCCAACTCGCCGACGCACTGGAGAAGGCGCGCTTCGAACGCATGGCCAGGCGCATCATCGCCCGGTACGACAGCAAGGGCGACGGCACGTTGACATCAGACGACATCACGGGCCGCGAAAAGAAGCTTTTCGCGATACTCGACAAGAACAACGACGGAAAGATCGAGAACCGCGAGCTGCCGAAGAGCGGGCGCTTTGGCCGCCATCGTCAAGGAGGCGACGACGAAAACGGCATGCAGTGAGGCTGCCTGACGCAGGCTCCGGCGCCGTCAGCCGAGGCCTGCCGCTCAGGCCGCAACCTTGATCGTCGATGTTGCCTTCTTCAGCGGAATGCGCACCGACACGATCGTGCCGACGCCTTCGGTGGAACGGATCTTCAGTGCGCCTCCTTGCAACTCGGCCAGCGAGCGCGAAATGGCAAGGCCGAGGCCGGAGCCTGCATGGTTCTTGGAGAACTGGTTCTGCACCTGCTCGAAGGGACGCCCCAGCTTGCCGAGCGCTTCCTTCGGGATTCCGCAGCCATTGTCCTCGATCGTCAGCACCAGTGCGCCTGACGTGTTGCGGGCCCTGACCGATATGTGGCCGCCCTGGCCGGTGAATTTCACAGCGTTGGACAGAAGGTTGATGACGATCTGCTTGATCGCCCGGCGATCGGCGAACAGCGTCAGCGCGTCGGCGATACGCGTTTCCACGGTGATCGCCTTTTGCGCCGCCTGCAGCGAGACGACACGCACCGTCTCACTGATCAGCGGACCGAGGTCGATCTGCTCCTGGTCCAGCGAGAACTGGCCGGCCTCGATCTTGGACATGTCGAGAATGTCGTTGATGACGCCGAGCAGGTATTTGCCGCTGCTGTTGATGTCGGTGGCGTACTCCTCGTAGCGCTCCGAGCCCAGCGGGCCGAACAGCCCCTGTTCCATCAGTTCCGAGAAGCCGATGATGGCGTTCAGCGGCGTGCGCAATTCATGCGACATGTTGGCCAGGAATTCCGATTTGGCCCGGTTCGCCGCTTCGGCGCGCTCGGTTTCCTTCATGTATTTGCGGTTGAGGTCGACCAGTTCGCGCGACCGTTCCTCTTCGGCCCGCCGTGCGAGGCTGAGATCATGGATCGTCGCCATCAGCCGGCGCTCGCTGTCGACCAGCTTTTCCTGGTGCAGCTTGATCTGGGTGATGTCGGATCCGACCGAGACGATGCCGCCATCCCTGGTCCTGAGTTCGTTGACCTGCAGCCAGCGGCCGTCCGACAGCTGCCGTTCGAACGTGGCGCCGCCCTGCGGACCATTGCTGTTGGCGAGCCGGCGCTCCGAAGCAAAGGCCAGCATCCGCTCTTCCAGGGACGCGCGCGTCACACCTGGCATCACGTCGCGATCCGAGAGCCCGTTGTCCTGCTGGTATTTGGAATTGCACATGATCAGGTGCTGAGCCGAATCCCACAGCACGAAAGATTCATTGATGTTCTCGATCGCGGTCCTGAGGCGAAGATCGGCCGCTTCGGAGCGCAGCGCCAGATGCCGTTGCTCGGTGACGTCGACCGCGATGCCGATCAGCTGGATCTCCGGCGCTTCCGGATCCATGACCTGTGCCCGGGCGCGCATCCACACCCATTGGCCATCGGCATGCCGCATCCGGAACACCTGGTCGATGTGGTCGATCTCACGCGCTACGATCCTGTTGGCGAGCTCGAACAGGTCGCCGTCCTCGGGATGGATGATCTCGTCGACCTCGCCGAAGGACAGCATTGTCTCGCAGGGTTCGTAGCCGAGCATGTCGTACATCGAGCGCGACCAGTACATCTTGCCGCGCACCATGTCCCAGTCCCACAGGCCGCAACGGCCGCGAACCAGCGCCATGTCGATACGCTGATGTGCTTCGAGATAGATTCGGTCGGCTGCCTGCGCGCGCGCCGCCTGCCCGAAATAGGCATAGAGGATGATGATCAGCACGCCGCCCGTCAGCACGAACAGCGTGACATTCAACGAGACGGTCTTGCGCCACGTGTCGAAGACCGCTTCCTGCGGCACAAGCGCCGCGGCGGCTCCCTTCCTGTCCCTGGACAGGCTGACCGCCGCATACCAGTCCTGCCCGCCGATGTTGACCTCCATGACACCGGCGCGATCGCCGAACATGAACAGCGGTTGGCCGCCCTGGACGAGGCTGTCGAGCGAATGGCCTTGCCAGGGCACCGAACGCGGCGTCACCGCGGTGATCCTGAAGGCGCCATCGGTGATGACAAGCACATGGCTGCGGCCCATCGCTCCCTGGCGGCTGGTGGTCTCCAGCAGGTCCTGGGTGGCGCCCGGCAGCGTGTCCGACGTGGTGGCGAGCGAACTGGCGAGCTGCGCGGCGGCCAGCGTCAGGACCGCCTTGGCGTCGCGCTCGACATCATCACGCTCGTTCATCAGCGAGAGCACACGCAGCGCCGCGATGACGATTAGGAAGATGATGATGAGGGCCGGTATCGACCGACGCAGGAACGGTTCGGCCGCCAGAAGCCGCTTGTAGGCCGGTTCGGCAATGAGCCGCGTATTCCCGGCAAGGCCGTCGCCGCGCGCCTCACGGCGCGCAAAAGCTATCCCTCCGGGCGCGCCCCACGCGTCCGCCTTCGCCATAAATGGCACTCCCCGATTTCCAGTATGCCGCATTTCTATGTGCTGGTGATCCGGCAACACCGCACGTCCGAATCGCCATTAAAGAATCAAAGGTGATTCGCCTTGTCCAGTGGTCCGGCGAAAAAAGATTAAAAATCGACTAAAATAGCGGGCTTTTGGAAGTGCGGCGGCTCGGCCTTGCCCCGCCGGGAAGGAAAGGGCGTCTACGCCAGCGTGCGCTCGACGATGTCGCGCAGGTCCGCCGACAGGTCTTCGGCATTGGCGATCGAAACCAGCGCTTCCCTGGCCTTGGCTTGCCGGCCCGGTTCGAGCGAACGCCAGGACCTGAGCGCGGTCGCCAGCCTTGACGCCACTTGCGGGTTGCGCTTTTCGACCTCGAGCACAGTCTGCGTGAAGAAACGGTAGCCTTCTCCGTCGGCGCGGTGGAAGCCGGTCTGATTGGCGCTGGAGAATGTGCCGATCAGCGAGCGCACACGGTTCGGGTTACCCATCGAGAAACCCGGATGAGCGGTCAGGGCGCGAACGGTGTCCACCGCCTGTGGCCCCGGCACGCTGGCCTGGATCTGGAACCATTTGTCCATGACCAGCGGGTCAGACGCATATGTCTTTTCGAAAGCCGCCAGCGCTTTTTCCGCCTCCGGCGATCCGTGGTGACGATGCGCGAGCACGGCCAATGCGGCCGCGCGGTCGGTCATGTTCGTCGCGGACTGGAAATGCCCGGCCGCCAATGCCGCTCCACCGGGCAGCAGCGAGAGATAATCCAGCAGAATGTTGCGCAAGGCGCGTCGTCCGGCGCTTGCCGCGTCGGGGCTGAAGGCGGTCTGGTCGGCAAGGCTGTCGTAGAGGCGGGAAAATGCCTCGCCATTGACCGTGCTGATCGCCAGCGCAAGCGCCTGGCGAGCCGAATGGATGGCGTCCGGATCGATGTTCTTGCCGATGTCACGCGCGATGTCGGCGTCGCCGGGCAGCGCCAGAGCCAGAGCTCGATAGGCTGGCTCGAGTGTCTCGTCGCTGGCGATGCTGCCGGCAAGCTCCGTCAGCCGCGGAGCGAAGTCCGGCTGTTTGCCGCCAAGGATCTGGCGGAAGGCAGCGATCAGCGCATCGGTGAGCAGCGTGTTGAAGGCCTGCCAGCGCGAGAAGGCGTCGCTGTCGTGGCGGGCGAGGAAAAACTGGTCGGCCGCCTTCTGCTCGACCGACAGCGTCACCGGCGCCGAAAAGCCGCGGTTGAGTGACACCGCCGGTCGTTCGGCAACGCCGGAAAAGCGCACCATGTGACGGCGCTTGCGAATATGGATGACGCCGTCCTCGACGCTGGCGCCCTCGACGCCGCTGTATCGAACCGGCTCGCCGCCGGCGCCGATCAGGCCGAAGGCGAGCGGGATATGCATCAGCCGCTTGCGGCTTTCCGACGGTGTCGGCGGCACCGACTGCTCGATCTCGAGCGTGAATTCCTGTGCGGCCGGATTGTGCGTCGAGCTCACGGTCAGGTTGGGTGTGCCCGCCTGATGGTACCAGAGCGCGAATTGCGAAAGATCGCGGCCGGACGCCTCCTCGAACACCTTGATGAAGTCCTCGATGGTCGCGGCTTCGCCGTCGTGGCGTTCGAAATAAAGATCCATGCCGGCGCGAAAGGCCTCAGCCCCGAGAATGGTGCGGATCATGCGCACCACTTCGGAGCCTTTTTCGTAGACCGTGGCCGTGTAGAAATTGTTGATCTCGCGGTAGCGGCGCGGCCGCACCGGATGTGCCAGCGGACCCTGGTCCTCGGGAAACTGGTGCGCACGCAGCGTGCGCACTTCGGCGATGCGCTTGACCGCGCGCGAGCGCTGGTCGGCGGAGAATTCATGATCGCGGAAAACCGTCAGCCCTTCCTTCAGGCAAAGCTGGAACCAGTCGCGGCAAGTGATTCTGTTGCCTGTCCAATTGTGGAAATACTCATGCGCGATGATCGCCTCGATATTGGCGAAATCGGCGTCCGTCGCCGTCTCCTGGTCGGCCAGGACGTATTTGTCGTTGAAGATGTTGAGGCCCTTGTTCTCCATCGCGCCCATGTTGAAATCCGACACGGCGACGATGTTGAAGACGTCGAGGTCGTACTCGCGGCCAAAGGCCTCCTCGTCCCATTGCATCGAACGCTTCAGCGCGTCCATCGCGTAGCCGGCGAGCGCCTCCTTGCCGGGCTCGACATAGATGCCGAGCTCGACCTTGCGGCCGGACATGGTGACGAAACTGTCGGCGACCTGGCCGAGATTCCCGGCCACCAGCGCGAACAGGTAGGACGGCTTGGGGAAGGGATCGTGCCAGTTGGCGTAGTGCCAGCCATCGGCGAGATCGCCGTTCTCGACCGGATTGCCGTTGGACAGGAGCAGCGGCGCCTCGTCGCGCCGCGCCTCGATCCGCACCGTGTAGACGGACAGGATATCGGGGCGATCAAGAAAATAGGTGATGCGGCGAAAGCCCTCCGCCTCGCACTGCGTGCAGTAAACGTTGTTCGAACGGTAAAGGCCCATCAGGGCTTCATTGCCGGCCGGCGCCAGTTCGGTTTCGATCAGCAGTTGGAAACAACGTGCGGCCGGCGGCTTGAGCAGGGTCAGTTGGTCGGGGCTCGCCAGCAGATCGGCCGGTCTCACCGTCTTGCCGTCGATCTCGACGCGCTTGAGCGTCAACCCGTCGCCGTCGAGCACCAGCGGAGCCGACGTGGATATGCCCTCGCGGCGCTCGACGGTCAGTATCGCGGTGACGACCGTGGCCTGTGGCGAAAGACGGAAGTCAAGGTTGGTCTCCGGAATGAGGTAGTCGCTGGGGCGATAGTCCTCGAGTTTGAAGACTTGGCCTGTGTCGGTGCGCATTCCCTGGCTTTTCCTGTCTTTTCCGGGGACCGGACATGTTTTGACTGGTCCAAAAAATTCAAAGTCCGCGCTCTTTACACGAAACAGCCCCTCGACAAAACTGCGGCAGAGCCTAATTCAGGCCATCCTTTCACCGTCGCGAGGCAGTCATGACCGCCGTCACACCGAAATTCGGGATGGGCGCTTTCGTTCGGCGCGCCGACAATTTCCCGTTCTGCCATTTCGAGACCCGCTACGTGCCCTCGATCGCGGGCAGAGACGCGCGGCCAAAGTGACATCAAGGGCGGAGGCGCGGCCAGAAACCACCGGCGGCCACGGTACGCTGAGAGGCATCGTGCTGAAGATCGTCTCCGTGGCGGTTTTTGTTTGCATGCAAACCTGTATCAAGGCGGCGGGCGACGTGCCTGCCGGGCAGATCGTCTTCTTCCGTTCCTTCTTCGCCATCTTTCCGATCATTGCCTTCCTGGCATTGAAAGGACATCTGGCCACGGCATTCGCCACGAAACGTCCTTTCAACCACGTCGCGCGTGGCGTCGTCGGCGTCGGTGCCATGGGGCTCGGCTTTTTCGCGCTCACCAGGCTGCCCTTGCCGGAGGCGATCACCCTGAACTATGCACAGCCGCTGCTGGTCGTGGTGTTCTCCTCGGTGTTCCTCGGCGAGACGATCCGCGTCTATCGCTGGAGCGCCGTCGCGATCGGCCTCATTGGCGTGCTCATCATTTCCTGGCCGGAACTGACGCTGCTCAATTCGGATCAAGGGCTGGATGACCAGGAGGTCCTGGGCGTCATGGCCGCGCTGGCGGCCGCGGCAATCTCGGCTGTCGCCATGCTGCTGGTGCGCAATCTCGTGCAGACGGAGAAGACGGCCACCATCGTGCTGTGGTTCTCGTCGACCGCGAGCGTGCTCTCGCTGCTGACGCTGCCCTTCGGCTGGCAATCGCTGACGCCGGCGCAAGCAGCACTGCTCATCATGGCCGGCTTTTGTGGCGGCCTCGGCCAGATTCTCATGACCGCGGCCTATCGCCATGCCGAAGCCTCGGTCGTGGCGCCTTTCGAATACACCTCGATGATCCTGGGTGTCGTCGTCGGCTATTTCGTTTTCGGCGACGTGACCTCGTCCGGCACGCTGGTCGGTGGTGCGATCGTGGTGGCAGCCGGCATCTTCATCATCTGGCGCGAACGGCAACTCGGTCTGGAACGCACGAGGACCCGAAAGGCGGCCCTGCCGCAGGGTTGATCAGGACCGTTCCGACCGCTCCTTTGCCAGGCGTACCAGCGCCGCCCGTGTCTGCTCATCGCCCGGGAAAAAGGATTCGATCGCCAGTTCCGACAGCGTGACATCCAGCGGCGTGCCGAACACGGTAATGGTGCTGATGAACGATAGCACCTGATCGCCATGGGCAAGCCTGAGCGGGTGGACGACGGCATTCGGCTCGACCGGCGCCGGCCGGCCGCTCTTCAGGCCGGAGGGGTAGCCGCGAAGCTCTTGCTCCAATGCGACCAGCACCGGGTCGCCGGCGGCATCGTTCTGATGCTTCAGCCGTTCGAGCAGGTGAGTGCGCCATTCCTGGAGGTTGACGATACGCGGCGCGACACCACCCGGGTGCAGGCTGAGCCGCAGCACGTTGACGGGTGGCTGGAGCAATGAGGGCTCGGAAATATCGGCCAGGAATGGCCCGATTGCCGCGTTGGCCTTAACCAGGTTCCAATGCCGGTCCACCGCCAATGCCGGAAACGGCTCATGCCCCTTGAGCACGATCTCGACCGCCGCCATCGCCGGTGCCAGCGTCGTATCGGTGAGCGACCGTTCGCCGAAGCTCGGCGCAAAGCCCGCGGCCAGCAGCAATTGATTGCGTTGCCGCAGTGGGATCGCAAGCTGCTCGGCCAGATGCAGCACCATGTCGCGCGAAGGCGCGGCGCGACCGCTTTCGACGAAGGAGAGATGCCGCTGCGAAATTTCCGCTTCCATGGCGAGATCGAGCTGGCTCATGCGGCGGCGCGTACGCCATTCGCGGATGAGACTGCCGGCGGAGGTTTGAGGCGTTGTCATGGGAGAATGGTTAGGCTGCGGGCCAAAGCATTTCAATTACCTGCGAAGTCATCGCTAGGAGAGCGCCCGCAGCTTCGCCTTCACCTCGAGAAAATCCCGCCATGCCAGCTTCTTGTGTGCGGGCGTCCGCAAGAGATAGGCCGGGTGCAATGTCGGCATGGCAGGAATGGCAATGCCGGACGCCGTGGTGTGGATGCGCCAGTTGCCGCGCAGCCGCAGGATACCTTCCGAGGTGTTGAGCAAGGTCTTGGCCGACGGACCGCCGAGATTGATCAGCACCTTGGGATTGACCAGCTCGATCTGACGCTCGATGAACGGCCGGCAGATCTCGGTCTCGTGCGGCGTCGGCGTGCGGTTGCCGGGCGGCCGCCAGGGAATGACATTGGCTATGTAGACCGAGCCTCGGTCGAGCCCGATCGCAGCCAGCATGCGGTCGAGCAGGCGGCCCGAGCGGCCAACGAAGGGCAGGCCTTCAATGTCCTCGTCACGGCCGGGGGCTTCACCGACCAGCATGACAGCGGCTTGTGGGTTGCCGTCGGCGAATACGAGGTTCTTGGCGGTGGCCTTGAGATTGCAGCCCTCGAAAGCGGCCATGTGCTGGCGCAGCTCGTCGAGGGACACTGCCGCGGTGGCCAACTGGCGCGCCAGCGCCGCCTGCGCTTCGTCGGGCACGGCCGAGGTCGACGGGCGCGGGGCCGGAGCATCCGGCACTGCGCGCCCATCGAGGCGCGGCGGAGCCAAGGGCGGTTCCGGTGCGCTGCTTTCGCGTGGCGTCGCCGTCGGCATGCGCTCCGCCGGCTTCGGCGCGGCCTCCGCGAACCGGTTGACCGGCGCATCCTCCAAAGCCTCGTCAACACCCGCGCTGGCATAGAAGGCGAGCAGATCGGCGAGATCGACCGGATTGTTGGGAGAGGCGGCAGTCATGGCCGCACCATCGTCCGGGCGGCATCGATTTGCAACCTCGGAAGGCGTGGCGATAGCCAATCCCAAGGCGACGTCGCGGCCTAGCCGGTGGGTATGCGTGGATCTTGCACGAGATAGAAGGTCCATCGCGGCGTGTAGTCGGTCATCAGGAACTCGAAGCTGGCGGTCCTCATAGGATCGACCTTGCCGTTCTTGAACAGCAGCCGGTCATAGGGTTCGAACTCGCGATCGAAATCGGCGAAATTGCTCGACCAGATATTGTCGGGCGTCTTGTTGCGCTGGTCGAACGAAAGCCCGTCTCCGAACACGCTCGGCTGGTCCAGTATTTCCTGCAGCTCGAACTGGAATTCGATCCAGGCCTGGCCGCTGTTGTTGAGCACGTCAAGGCGCATATACATGATACCGTTGGCGAACTCACCCGCCTTGCCGAATGTCTGGATCGGCTTTGTGGTGCGGATGGTCAGCGTCACGGGTGTCGCCGAATTCAGCTCTTCGGTGATGACCAGCGGATCGTCCTTGGTTCCGATGCCGGAGGCTCCGGTGATGCGGAAACCGCCAAGCTCGTCGGAGAACGAGTACGCGCCTGTCGCCCAGACCTTCACTTCATCCGCGACGGCATGACCCGGCGCCAAAGCCAGAAGGGCCAAAGTAATCGCCCGGCAGGCCCGGCCGGGCGTTGATGGAAAGCGCGTCGAAGAGAAGCCGCCTGGCCCGGGAATGCGCATGGCGGGAAGTATGGCCGATAAGCAAGCCGTCGAACAATAGAAAACGCAAGCTTGGGCGTGCCACGCCGCACGGAAACGGCTTGGGTGCCGCGGAATGCGCGACTTTTTGGCCAAATCCGCATTGTCACGTATGCGCCGGTTTCCTGTCGCCAATTGATGCGCTATGCAGCGCGGGAGCCAGCAAGATACGCCAACTGCGGCAAGCCAGTGCGGAGGGGTTGATGAGCGATATCGAACGCGAGAGCATGGAATTCGACGTGGTCATCGTCGGTGCCGGTCCGGCCGGCCTTGCCGCGGCCATCCGCCTCAAGCAGGTCAATCCCGAGCTTTCCGTCGTCGTGCTGGAAAAGGGCGGCGAGGTCGGCGCCCATATCCTGTCGGGTGCCGTCGTCGATCCGATCGGCATCGACCGGCTGCTGCCCGGCTGGCGCGAGGAGGATGGTCATCCCTTCAAGACGCCGGTCACGGCGGACCATTTCCTGGTGCTCGGCCCCGCCGGCTCGTTCCGCCTGCCCAACATCTTGATGCCGCCGCTGATGAACAACCACGGCAACTACATCGTCTCGCTGGGTAACGTCTGCCGCTGGCTGGCCGGCAAGGCCGAGGCGCTTGGCGTCGAGATCTATCCAGGCTTTGCCGCGACCGGCCTGCTCTACAACGAGGCGGGCGCCGTCACCGGCGTCGTCACCGGCGACATGGGCGTCGAGAAGGACGGCACGCACGGTCCGGGCTTCGCACCGGGCATGGCGCTGATGGGCAAGTATGTGCTCATCGGCGAGGGCGCGCGCGGTTCGCTCGCCAAGCAGCTGATCGCCAAATACAAACTCTCCGATGGCCGCGAGCCGGGCAAATACGGCATCGGCCTCAAGGAACTCTGGCAGGTCACGCCGGAGAACCATCGGCCGGGTCTGGTGCAGCATTCCTTCGGCTGGCCGCTCGACATGAAGACCGGCGGCGGATCTTTCCTCTACCACCTCGAGGACAATCAGGTGGCGGTCGGTTTCGTCGTCCACCTCAACTACAAGAACCCGTATCTATCGCCTTTCGAGGAGTTCCAGCGTTTCAAGACGCATCCCGCGATCAAGGGTACCTTCGAAGGCGCCAAGCGGTTGGGCTATGGCGCGCGCGCCATCACCGAAGGCGGCTGGCAGTCGGTGCCCAAACTGTCCTTCCCCGGCGGCGCGCTGATGGGCTGCGCGGCGGGCTTCGTCAACGTGCCGCGCATCAAGGGCTCCCACAATGCGGTGCTGTCGGGGATGCTGGCGGCCGATCATGTTGCCGAGGCGATTGGCGCCGGCCGTGCCAATGACGAGCTTTCCGCCTACGAGGAAGCCTGGCGGGCGACCGACATCGGCAAGGACCTGAAGAAGGTGCGCAACGTCAAGCCGCTCTGGTCGCGCTTCGGCACCATCATCGGCGTCGGCCTCGGCGGCCTCGATATGTGGCTGAACACGCTGTTCGGCGTCTCGCCCTTCGGCACGCTGAAGCATGGCAAGGCCGATTATGCCACGCTCGAGCCTGCCGCCCAGCACAAGAAGATCGCCTATCCGAAGCCGGATGGCGTGCTCACCTTCGACCGGCTCTCCTCGGTGTTCCTGTCCAACACCAATCACGAGGAAAACGAGCCGGTGCACCTGATCGTCGGCGACATGGCTCTGCAGCAACGCTCCGAGCACGATGTCTTCGCCGGACCTTCCACGCGCTATTGCCCGGCGGGCGTCTATGAGTGGGTGGACAAGGATGGCAACGCCGCCGCCGATCCGCAAGCCAAGGACGTGCGCTTCGTCATCAACGCGCAGAATTGCGTCCACTGCAAGACCTGCGATATCAAGGACCCGAACCAGAACATCGACTGGGTGCCGCCGCAAGGCGGTGAAGGACCGGTCTACCAAGGTATGTGAGCCGAGCGCCGGCAGGCCGTCTCGACCCGGCGGAAGAAATACCGGCCATGCGAGCGGCAGCGGATCTGTTTCTCGCCGTTGCGAAACGGGCGGCTTCGCTCAAGCCCGTTGAAGCGCAGCGCCGAGTGTGGTCTGCTTGGCCACTGACAAAGGGGAGGCGGACATGCGCCTGACCAGCCTGACGATGCTCACTGCGGCCTGTGTGCTGTCCTGTGTGTCAGCCGCATCGGCGGGCACAAGGCTCGTCGTTCACGTGCGTAGCTATGATGTTGCCGGAAGGACCGGGGCCGACCTTATCGAGGCCATGGATCGGCAGGGACCCAAGCACGGCTATATGACGCGCGCTATCGCCGAAACCGGCTACACCGTACATTGGGATCTCGACATCAGCCGCCAGGATGGGGCCTGTCATTTGCGACAGGCCAACGGCACACTCGACCTGACCTACACCTTCCCGCGGCTCTCGCCGACAAGCCAAGGTCTGCGCAAGCGCTGGGACCGTTTCATGGCCGGCGTCCGCAAGCACGAGCACACCCATGGCCGGATTGCGAAAGGCATGATGCGGGCCACCGAGACTGCGCTTGCCGGCCTGGAGCGTCCGGACAACTGGTTCTGCACGGGCACACACCTCGAGGCGAGGCGGCGCATCAACACCATCTATGCCGAATACGAAGCCAAGCAGAATGCTTTCGACGCGCGCGAGCATCGTGGCGGCGGCCATGTCGAGCACCTTGTCGACGCGCTGACCAAGCCTTGACTGGTGCGCACTGCGAGCGTTGGCTCCGTTTCGGATCAGCCGCGCGGCCTGTTTGGAACGTCGCGTGCCGCGAGCGCGCTCTCATGCTCGTCATGGGGTTGCTTGTCGCTCGTGCGGACGGAGAACTCGACCAGCACCGGCAGATGATCCGAGCCGGTATCCTCCAGCCGCGTCGAAGACAGGATGGTCAGCCCGCCCTTGCTGAACACCTGGTCGATCGGCAGCCCCGCATAGCGGCGCAGGAAGTCGGGCAATGTCCGGTGGATCCAGGTCGGGCCGGCTGAAGGCATGAGTTTCAGTCCGCCGAGAGCCGCTACCCGCCGCACCGCCGCACTCCATGGCACGGCGTTGCAATCCCCGGCCATGATCGCGGTCTCGCCGAGCGCCGCCAGTGGCTGCGCCAGTTCGCCGATCTGCCAGTATTGCTCCTTCGGCCAGGGCCAGCTCAAATGGATCGCGGCGACATCGACATCGCTCCCGCCTAAGTCGATGGTGGCGGTCGCCATGGCGCCGCGCGGCTCGCAACGCGGCGCGGTATTGGCGGCAAACGGCCGGCGCGACAGCAGCGCCACGCCGAACATGCCGTTCGGGTAGGGGCAGAGGATCCGATAGGGGTAGGCGCTGGCGATGTAGCCAAGCTCGGTCGACCACATCGCCGACACTTCGTCGAGCGTGATCACGTCCGGATTGGTGCGGCCGATCAGCGAGAGCACTTTCTTCGGCGTTGGGTTGTTGAAGCGCAGGTTCATCTGCAGCAGGCTGTAGACGATCTGGTCGGCGGGCTTGGCAACCGCCGGCTGCGGCCACGGCCTGGGCAACGCGCTTGCCGTCGTGGCCAGGCAGCCGATGGCGAAGAGCAGTGCCGCGGCCGCCTGCAGCCGGTAGGAACTCGCAAGCAGGGGCAGCGCCAAAAGCGCCATCAGCACGCTGAGGTGAATGCGGAAATGCGAGAAGGAATCGAAAGCGGGGTGCAGCGCGCCGAAGAACCCGGCCAACAAAGCCGCCGACAATGCCGTCATCGCCAGGAATGCCAGCCCAGCCGTCATGTTCAAGCGAGCGCCTGTTGTCATTGAGGTCGTGTCTGCGAGGTCGTGTCCGCTGAATGCCACCTGTCGATCCGTTCGATTTGCTTATCGGCCAAATTGCGGCCTGAGCAAGACGACGAATTGCCTCGCCGAGGCTTCGCGCGACGCCTACTGGAATGCTGTCTCCGAAAAGCTCCGGAGCTTGCGTGAATGCAGCCGCTCCATCGGCATCTCGGCCAGCTTCTCCATCGCCCTGATGCCGATGGTCAGGTGCTGCGCCACCTGGCGTTTGTAGAACTCGGTCGCCATCCCAGGCAATTTCAGTTCGCCATGCAGCGGCTTGTCGGAAACGCACAGCAGCGTGCCGTAGGGGACGCGAAAGCGGAAGCCATTGGCCGCGATCGTCGCCGATTCCATATCGAGCGCGATCGCGCGCGATTGCGACAGGCGCTGCACCGGTCCGCGCTGGTCGCGCAGTTCCCAGTTGCGGTTGTCGATAGTGGCGACGGTGCCGGTGCGCATGATGCGCTTCAAATCATAGCCCGACAGGCCGGTGACCTCGGCGACCGCTTCCTGCAGCGCA
Source organism: Mesorhizobium sp. B3-2-1 (assembly GCF_006439515.1). Lineage (NCBI taxonomy): Bacteria > Pseudomonadati > Pseudomonadota > Alphaproteobacteria > Hyphomicrobiales > Phyllobacteriaceae > Mesorhizobium > Mesorhizobium sp. B3-2-1. The sequence continues at coordinate 184,390 of NZ_VFTI01000006.1, forward strand.
ACCTGGATCTCGGCCAGCGGCGGAATCGGCACCCAGACCGGCAGATCGTCGTCCAGCACGTGGTCCTCGCGCACATAGGCATGCGCCAGCACATAGTCACCCAGCGCCTGGGTGTTGCGCAGGCCGGCGCAGTGACCAAGCATCACCCAGGCATGCGGCCGAAGCACCGCGATATGGTCGGTGATGGTCTTGGCGTTGGAAGGGCCCACGCCGATATTGACCATGGTGATGCCGCCATGGTTCGGCTTCTTCAGATGATAGGCCGGCATCTGCGGCAGGCGCTGTGGCGCTACGCCCTCGCTGGGCGCGCGCTGCCCGGCCCGGGTGATAACGTTGCCAGGTTCGACAAATTCCGCGTAGCCGTCACCACCTTTTTCCATCAGGTCGCGGGCGCGGGCGACGAACTCGTCGATGTAGAACTGATAGTTGGTGAACAACACGAAGTTCTGGAAATGCTGCGGGCTGGTTGCGGTGTAATGCGTCATGCGGTGCAGTGAATAATCGATGCGCTGCGCCGTGAACGGCGCCAGCGGCCGGGGCTCGCCGAAGGCGGCCTCGAACGTACCGTTGGCGATCTGGTCGTCGGTGCCGTCGAGGTCCGGCACGTCGAACAGGTCGCGGATCGGCCGCTCGATACGTTCGGCAGCGGCGCCGTCGACATAGGTGCCTTCCAGGAAAGCAAAATGCAGCGGGATCGGCGTGGTCGATTCAGAGACCGTCACCGACACCCCGTGATTGCGCATGATCAGCCGAAGTTGCTCGGTGAGATAGGCTTCGAACAGGATCGGCTGGGTGACCGTGGTAGCGAAATGACCTGGTGTCGGCATGTGGCCATAGGCCTGGCGCGAGTCGACCTGGGTGAACGAACTCGTGGTGACGCCGATCTGAGGATAGAAGGCCCGGTAACGTTTGCTGCTGTCGCCGCCCGCGGCAAGTGCCGCAAAGGAGTCGCGCAGGAACTTGGTGTTGCGGTCGTAGAGCACCTCGAGCGCGGCAACGGCCTTTTTGGCGTTGTCGAAGCTTTGCCGGCCAAAAGGCTCGGGCATGACAACCGATTCGATGGCTTGGGGGTAGATTCGCTTTTCCATGGCTCAATATAGAGACTTGGACGGGCGGTTGGGAGGGGGCTCGCCGCCGAAGGCGCTCAAAGCGCCATTTTTTCTTATCCGCGCTGCAGGCTGACCAGCAGCACGAACCCGACGCCGGACTTTCTGAGCGCCGGCGCCTCGATCGTCGAGCCGGCATCGGCGCGCATCATCGGCACTGCCAGGACCGGAGCGGCCAGGAGCATCAGGATAAGCGCCGCCCGCGGCAGCAGCCGGAGGATCCTGGAGAGATTGGCGGCGATGCGGTTCATGATGTCTGTGCTTTTCTTTTCGAGGTTCTCTGTTTCAGTGGCGAAGGTTGGTCGGGCAGGCGAGGCGGCACATTCTGGTGGCTTCGTCCCACGAGCGGGGGGAACGGCCCGCTTCGGCGACGAGGATGGCGAAGAACATTCCAAACAGGCTCATCAGCAGGCAGACGATGGTGAAGCGGCGAGCAAGCATTGGGTCCGTGTCTCCTTCAACACGCCGGAGAATGCGCTGACGCCTCTGAACCGGCCCTGATGCCAGCGTTCATCTGCGGTTCAAATTGATTGACGGGATATTGGCTGGCTTGCCGGCTACCCGAATGCCGATCGAGCGCCACTGCCTGCGCCTCGATAAAACGAAAACGGGGCCCGCCAGGCCCCGTTTTGAGATCACAAGGGGATTGACGATCAGAGCTTGTGCCAGATCTGGCTCTTGCAGATCAGTCCGCCGAGCACGCAACCGCTCATCTTGAGCGAGGCACCCGATAATGTCGCCTTGCCGGAATAGGTCTTGTCGTTTGCCGGATCGGTGATGTTGCCGGTATATTTGTTATCGCCGGCTGCCGTGAGCGAGCCGATGGTCTTGCCGGCATATTTACCGGACTTGAGCGTGATGGAAAATGAACCGCCGCCTGAAATGGCCGCGGTGTCGCCCGCCTGCGTTTTCCAGTTGCCCTCGATCGGATCGGCCCATGCTGCGCCGCCCAGCATCAAAGTGGCCGCTAGGGCCAGGCTCACTTTTCGAAACATGTCTTCCTCCCTTTGGATGGCCGGCCGGATGCTCCGCCTCGCCGGTCTGCCGCTTACGCAAACGTAAGCTAATCCAGCTTCCGTCAAAACAAAAGCGGTGCCGCAACGGAAGACTTCGGCATTTTGAAAGCGCCTGAATTCGCCTTGTCGGCGCGGAAATGAAAACGATCGGCGCGTCGCGTTTGTTTCCCGTGGTTAGCGGAGTATTGATTGCGGCCCCGAAAACTTTCGTCAAATTTGACGAAAACCAGCCGAATTGCTGGCTTCGTATCCTTAACGAATTTCCGCGTTTACCTCTTGTTTTAGCTTTGTTTTCCTCAAATTAAGCACGCCATTTAACGACGGATTCAAGCCTGCGCGGCATTCTCGAAAGCATCGAAAGAGCGGCCCGGACAAGACAAACGGAGGCAGCTCTCGGGAGCCAGACAGGGGACTAAAATGGCACGTTTTGAAATGCTTGAAGCAGGCTTCGGCGCCATGGGGGCAACTGCCCAGGCCGACATTCTTTTCGAATTGGGCATGATGTATGCGACCGGTCGCGATTGCGAGACCGACGTCGTTGCCGCCCACAAATGGTTCAACATCGCCGCCATCAAGGGTTCGGCCCGCGCCGCGGAGTTGCGCTCGGAACTCTCGGCGGCCATGTCGAAGGTCGAGATCGCCAAGGCCCTGCGCGAAGCTCGCGAATGGATGACCATGCACTGAGTTCCGTCAGGCGGGGACGCTCCGGCCAAGGCCGCTAAAAGACGGTCGGGCCAACAGGGATAAGGCTGCGCAGACAGCCAGGCCACAGGCCAACAATGAAAAGAATGCGGCAGGCCGGCAGGTCCAAGCCGCGCGACGGACCATGATCCCGAAGTGGATCGGGGCTTCGGCAAGATCATGGCCAACAGGAAGACAGGGAAGGTGGGTTGGGTTCACAGCGCGGGGGCGCCGGGGAAACAGCCTGACAGGCAAAAAAGCCACGACCAGCCGAAACAAGGCTGGCGTGGCTTTTTTGCGTGGATGAGGCCGCGCAGGCCCAATCGAGCGGCGTCAATGCGCCTAGACAGGCCCGATGAAGGATGAAATTGTCCCGCCTCTCTGGAAGAAGCGCAGCCGGGGCGGCCGCGCGTGAGTGGAGGAGTTCCATTGTCATGAAAAAACTGAGGATTTTGAGCGCGGCCATTTTCGGCCTGATGATGAGCGCGCCGGTCGCATTCGCCGACGACATCACCGTCTCGGTGGTCGGCCCGATGACCGGACAGCTCGCGACCATCGGCGATCAGTTCAAGCAAGGCGCACAGGCCGCAGCCGATGCCATCAACGCCGCGGGCGGCGTCAACGGCTCGATGATCAAGCTCGACATCGAGGACGACCAGTGCGATCCCAAGCAGGCCGTGTCGGTCGCCAACCGCATCGTTGCCAACGGCGTCAAGTTCATCGATGGCCATGCCTGCTCGGGTTCGAGCATCCCGGCCTCGGCGGTCTATGCCGAAGCCGGTGCGCTGATGATGAGCCCGGCTTCCTCGAACCCGGTGCTGACCGATGCGGCGGCCAAGAACGGCTGGTCGACGATCATGCGTCTTTATACGCGTGACGACGCGCAGGGCGCCTTCATCGGTCCGTGGATCGCCAAGAAGTACGCCGGCAAGAATGTCGTGATCCTGCACGACAAGAGCGCCTACGGTCAGGGCGTGGCGGACGCCGTCAGGGCGACCATGAACGCTGGCGGCCTCAAGGAAGTCTACTATGATGCCATCAACCCCGGCGAGAAGGACTATTCGGCGCTTGTCACCAAGCTGAAGGACCTCAAGGCCGATGTCGTCTATTTCGGTGGCTACCATCCTGAGGCCGGCCTGATCCTGCGTCAGGCGGCGGAGCAGAACCTGAAGTTCCAGCTGATCATGCCGGATTCGATCGCCTCGCCGGAATTCTGGCAGGTTGCCGGCCCGGCCGGCGAGGGCACCATGTTCGTGTTCCCGTCGGATCCGCAGGCAAAGCCGGAAGCCAAGGCCGCCGTCGAGAAGATCAAGGCCGGCGGCTTCGTGCCGGAAGGCTTCACGCTGTTCTCCTACGCCGTGGTCCAGGCTTTCGCCGAAGGAATCAAGCGTGCCGGCAGCGACGATCCGGCCAAGGTTGCCGAAGCGTTGAAGAACGGCACGCCGATCAGCACCGTTGTCGGCGACGTCACCTTCGACGAGAAGGGCGACCTCAAGAATGCCAGCTACGACATCAATCAGTGGCACAACGGCAAATACGCACCGATCGCGCAGTAACCGCTCTGGCGATCAGATAATCTAAGGAAATGGCCGGGTTCGTCCCGGCCATTTCTGTTTGCGGCTCGCGATGCGCTCCTTCTATCGGCCGGTGGCGGTGGTCGATGCGCCCTGTTCCTCGACGAACCGCACCAGCACCGTGCCGTCGTTGACCTGTGACCCTTCCCCGGCGATCTCGGCAATCACCCCATCATGCGGGGCGGCGATGGTGTGCTCCATCTTCATCGCCTCGAGGATCAACAGAATTTGCCCTTTGATCACAGCGTCGCCTTTCGCCACGCGCACAAGCTTGACGAGGCCCGGCATCGGCGCGCGCAGGCTGCCGGAGGCGGCAGCCGCTTCATCGCTCCTCGCCAGGGAATCCGGCACGGTGAAAGTATAGCCGACAGCGCCTTCGAACACCGTGATGTGGCCAGGCCAGCGGGCAAGGCGGGGAACGGCGCGAAGGTCATGCGAATTGATGCTGTCGTAAGGCGCATCGAGCGCCACCTGAAAGCGTCCGTCCGGCCGCATTGAAACCTTTGCCTGAATTGCCTCGTCGCCGAACTTCAGCCGCATGCGCCGCACCAGGGCCTGAAAATGCGCATAGCCGGCAAGCGACGACCACGGATCGTCCGACCACGGCAATGCTCCGGCACCCGAGGCCGCCAGGGCGGCGGCCGAGATGATTTCGCCGGTCGGCGGGGCTATCGCCGTCAGCGCTTCCTGGTGTCTCCCGATCAGGCCGGTGTCGACGTCGCCTGCCGCCAAATCCGGATCGGCCGCAAGGGCGGCAAGAAAAGCGGTATTGACGGTGGAGCCGGCAATCTCGGTTTGCGCGAGCGCTGTGCGGAGCGCTTCCAGCGCCGCCTGTCTGTCCCCGGCATGGACGACCAGCTTCGCGATCATGGGGTCGTAATAGGGCGAGACTGCATCGCCGGCCCGCACGCCGGTCTCGATGCGCATCGCAGCGCCTTCGGGGGCAACACCCGGAAATTTCAGGTGGTGCAGCGTGCCCGTTGCCGGCAGAAATCCCTTGGCCGCGTCCTCGGCATAGATGCGCGCTTCGATAGCATGGCCGGCAAGCGCGATCTCGCTTTGTGACTTCGGCAGTTTTTCCCCGCTGGCGACCCGCAATTGCCACTCGACCAGATCGGTGCCGGTGACCATCTCTGTAACCGGATGCTCGACCTGCAGGCGGGTGTTCATTTCCATGAACCAGAAGCGGTCGGACTTGAGGCCTTGCGAGGCGTCGACGATGAACTCGATGGTGCCGGCGCCGGAATAGTTGATTGCCTTGGCGGCCTTTACCGCCGCCTCCGTCATTGCCTTGCGCAAAGCCGGCGTCATGCCGGGGGCGGGGGCCTCCTCGATCACCTTCTGGTGGCGGCGTTGCGCCGAGCAGTCGCGTTCGTAGAGATGCACGGCATTGCCGAAATTATCGCCGAACACCTGCACCTCGATATGCCGTGGCTTGTCGACATATTTCTCGACCAGCACGCGGTCGTCGCCGAAGGCGGCCTTGGCCTCGCGCCGGGCGCTGGACAGCGCTTCGGAAAAATCATCGGGATGCTCGACCCGGCGCATGCCCTTGCCGCCGCCGCCGGCACGCGCCTTGATCAGCACGGGATAGCCGATCTCGCGGGCCTTTGAGGCAAGCAGCACGATCTCCTGCGCCTCGCCATGATAGCCTGGAACCACCGGAACGCCGGCCTTCTCCATCAACCGCTTGGCGGCGTCCTTCAGCCCCATGGCGCGGATCGAGGCCGCCGAGGGGCCGATGAAAATGAGGCCCGCCGCCGCTACCTGGTCGACGAAATCGGGGTTCTCCGACAGGAATCCGTAACCGGGATGAATGGCTTGCGCGCCCGTTCCCAGCGCCGCCGCGACAATCCTGTCGCCGCGCAGATAGCTCTCGCCGACAGGCGAGGGACCGATATGGACCGCCTCGTCGGCCATCTCGGCATGCAGGGATCTCGCATCGGCATCCGAATAGACGGCGACGGTGTGCACGCCAAGCTTGCGGGCGGTGCGGATGACGCGGCAAGCGATCTCGCCCCGATTGGCGATCAGGATTTTCGTGAACATGGAGCCTCCCGGATTTGCGTCGGGCGGCGCCGTTCCGGCAGGCGCCCGCTTATTTGGACGCGGCGATCTCGCAGGCGCCGCCGTTTGTCACCTTGTAGTGAGCGCGCGTGCCCAGACAGGATTTCATGGCCAGTTCCTCCGCCATCTTTTGCGACGGCGCGTTCAGCCGCGCGCCGCAGAGGATGTAGAGAGAAACCACCCTGGAGTACGGCGTGGTGGCATAGGCGGAATGGCCGGTGGCCGCGACATAGGCCTTGTAGGCCTTTGTGCACGGCGACTTCGGATCGCCATTCAAAGACGGCGGGAAACGCTTGTCTCCCTCGCTTCCCGCCAGTGATCCGGCCACGCCGAAACCGGACGAAGTGATCATTAACAACCCGGCCAGTATCGCCGTGGCTGTCCGTCCGGAATTCGTGGATCTCATGTTGCTCCCCCCCCTCGGAAAAAAATCTCGTCTGGTTGCCTACTTCGACGCCGAGATAGCGCAGCCGCCGCTCGCGGTCTTGACCTTCCACCGCGTCAAGCCGGCCTGGCAGCTGCGCAGCGCCATATCTTCCGCCGCCTTCTGCGACGGCGCATTGAGCTTCGTCCCGCAGATGATGTAGAGGTCGACAACGCGCGAATAAAAAGTCGTGGCGTAGGCCGAATGGCCGCTCGCCGCGATATAAGCCTTGTAGGCAACGTTGCATTCGCTCTTCGGATCCGAGCCCATGGTTGGCGGAAAATGCACGTCTCCCTTGCTCCCCGCCAGTGATCCCGCCGTCGCGGCGCCGACTGTCGTCACGACAAGCAGGCCGGCCAGCATCGATGCGGCTGCCCGTTTGATGATCATGGATTTCATTCTGCTCCCCCCAGGAAAAAAGTGTTTGAGGCCGATGGCCTATTTTGACGCGGCGAGGCCGCAGGCACCGGCTGTGGAGACCTTCCATTGTTTGCGGGCCGCCTGGCAGGACTGCATTGCCTTGGACTCGGCCGCCTGTTGTGACGGCGCGTTGAGAGAGATGCCGCAGATCGTGAACTCGGTCGCCCAGTTGAATGGCGTCATTGCATAGGCGGAATGGCCGCGTGCCGCGACGTATTCGCGGTAATGCTTGCCGCAGCCGCCGGTGGAACCTGGTGCCAAATAGACCGGGAAACGAATGTGGCCTTTGCTGCCTGCAAGCGATTCGGCCATGCTCATGCCGGTCGCCGAGAACATTAGTATTCCTGCAAGTATCGACGCAGCCGACTTGCGACAATATTTCGGAACCATTTTCACCCCACGCCAATTGCCCAACCCGGTGTGAGCAATAGCGAATATTCGGTGCCGCCGCCAGTTCGCCGGTGGAAATTTTCATTTGGCTATGGTGATGAATCGATTGGTCCATACAGTTCAGCTTCCCCAGAGTAGCAATGGCTCTTCGGTATAGTTCTGAAGTCGGGTCATCGAAGCAGCAGAAAGTAACGGTTTCCGGCGATGTGTTCCGTGCGAGGAAGCTGTCGACCGTGCGGACCGCGATCGCAGTCGCTTCAGCCTTCGGATACCGGTAGACACCAGTCGAGATTGCTGGAAAGGCAATTGTCCGGCAGTCATTGGCAAAAGCGATTTCGAGCGAGCGCCGGTAGCAGGAGGCGAGCAGTTCTGCCTCGCCCTTGCCGCCGCCCTGCCAAACCGGCCCGACCGTATGGATGATATGGCGGGCCGGCAGCCGGTAACCCTTGGTCAGCTTTGCATCGCCGGTCTTGCAGCCATTGAGCATGCGACATTCGAATTCGAGCTCCGGCCCGGCGGCGCGGTGAATGGCTCCGTCGACCCCGCCGCCACCGAGCAGCGAGGAGTTGGCTGCGTTGACGATGGCATCGACAGCCAGCTTGGTGATGTCGCCGGTGTGAACGCTGATCCGGTCGCCCGTGGCGCTCATCATCACATCCTGAACACACCGAAGCGTGTCTCCTCGATCTCGGCGTTGAGCGCGGCCGACAGGCTGAGCGCCAGCACCTCGCGTGTCCTGGCCGGATCGATGATGCCGTCGTCCCAGAGCCTTGCCGAGGAATAGAGCGGATGACCCTCATGCTCGTATTTCATCAGGATCGGCTTCTTGAATTTCGCCTCCTCCTCGGCGCTCCATTCCCCGCCCTTGCGCTCGATGCCCTCGCGCTTGACCATGGCAAGCACGGTTGCCGCCTGCTCGCCGCCCATCACCGAGATGCGGGCGTTGGGCCACATCCAAAGGAAGCGCGGTGAGTAGGCGCGGCCGCACATGCCGTAATTGCCGGCCCCGAACGAACCGCCGATGATCACGGTCACTTTCGGCACCCTGGCGGTCGCCACCGCCATCACCAGTTTGGCGCCGTCCTTGGCGATGCCGCCCGCCTCATACTTCTTGCCGACCATGAAGCCGGTGATGTTCTGCAGGAAAACCAGCGGGATCTTGCGCTGGCAGCACAATTCGATGAAGTGCGCGCCCTTCAGCGCGCTTTCGGAAAACAGCACGCCATTGTTGGCGATGATGCCGACCGGCATGCCGTGGAGATGGGCAAAGCCGGTGATCAGCGTCGTGCCATAGTTCTGCTTGAACTCATCGAATTCGGAGCCGTCGACAACGCGCGCGATCACTTCGCGCACGTCATAGGGCTGGCGCAGGTCGGTCGGGACGATGCCGTAAAGTTCATCCGCCGGATGAAGCGGCGGAATCGCGTTCTGTAGGCTCAGGCTTACAGCCTTGTTCCGATTCAGGTTCTTGATGATGCGCCGGCAAATGGCGAGCGCGTGTTCGTCGTCCAGCGCATAGTGATCGGCGACACCGGAAAGCCTGGTGTGTACATCCGCGCCGCCCAACTCCTCGGCGCTGACATCCTCGCCGGTGGCCGCTTTCACCAGCGGCGGTCCGCCGAGGAAGATGGTCGCCTGGTTGCGCACCATGATCGTCTCGTCCGACATCGCCGGCACATAGGCGCCGCCAGCGGTGCAGGAACCCATGACGCAGGCGATCTGCGGAATGCCGGCAGCCGACATGTTGGCCTGGTTGTAGAAGATGCGGCCGAAATGCTCGCGGTCGGGAAAGACCTCGTCCTGGTTGGGCAGATTGGCGCCGCCGCTGTCGACCAGATAGACGCAAGGCAGGTTGTTCTGCAGCGCGATCTCCTGTGCGCGCAGATGCTTCTTCACTGTCAGCGGATAGTAGGTGCCGCCCTTCACCGTGGCGTCGTTGACGACGACCATCACCTCGGTGCCCTCGACGCGGCCGATGCCGGCGATCAGGCCGGCCGACGAGATCTCCTCGCCATACATGGACCACGCCGCGAACTGGCCGATCTCGAGGAAGGGCGAGCCGGTGTCCAGCAATTGCGCCAGGCGTTCGCGCGGCAACAGCTTGCCGCGCGAAACGTGCCGCTCGCGTGCCTCGTCCGAGCCGCCGCGTTCGACGGCCGCGGCCTTCTCGGCGATGTCGGCAACCAGCGCCCGCATACGTTCGGCATTGGCGCGGAAGGTTTCGGAGGAGGGCGAGATCTGGGTTTGCAGCGTGGCCATGCTCACACCCCCTCCGCCATGATTTCCCGCCCAATCAGCCAGCGGCGGATTTCGCTGGTGCCGGCGCCGATCTCGTAGAGCTTGGCGTCGCGCAAAAGCCGGCCAGTCGGATAGTCGTTGATATAGCCGTTGCCGCCAAGCAGCTGGATCGCGTCGAGCGCCATCTGCGTCGCTCTCTCGGCGGCAAACAGCACGCAGCCGGCGGCATCCTTGCGGGTGGTCTGGCCGCGGTCGCAGGCGGCGGCGACGGCGTAGACGTAGGCGCGCGCGGCGCTCATCGCCGTATACATGTCGGCAAGCTTGCCTTGTACCAGCTGGAATTCCCCGATCGGCTGGCCGAATTGCTTGCGCTCGTGAACATAGGGGATTGCCACGTCGAGGCATGCCGCCATCAGGCCGATCGGGCCGCCGGCAAGCACGGCGCGCTCATAGTCGAGCCCAGACATCAGCACCTCGACGCCGCGTCCTTCTTCGTGCAGCACATTGTCGAACGGCACCTCGACATCGCAGAAAACCAGTTCGCCGGTGTTGGACCCCCGCATGCCGAGCTTGTCGAGTTTCTGCGCCACCGAAAACCCCGGCATCGCCTTTTCGACGATGAAGGCGGTGATGCCGCGCGATTCCCGTTCCGGGTCGGTCTTGGCGTAGACGACCAGCGTTTCGGCGTCCGGGCCGTTGGTGATCCACATCTTGGTGCCGTTGAGCACATAGCGGTCATTGCGTTTTTCGGCGCGCAGCTTGAGCGAGACCACGTCGGAGCCGGCTCCCGGCTCCGACATGGCGAGTGCGCCGACGTGCTCGCCCGAACACAGCGGCGGCAGGTATTTTTCCTTCTGTGCCGGCGTTGCCCACCGGTTGATCTGGTTGACGCAGAGATTGGAGTGGGCGCCATAGGAGAGGCCGACCGATGCGGAGGCGCGCGAAATCTCCTCGACCGCGATCACGTGGGCGAGATAGCCCATGCCGCTGCCGCCGAAATCGGGATCGGCGGTTATGCCGAGCAGGCCGAGCGCGCCGAGTTCGCGCCACAGATGCGCCGGGAATTCGTTGTCGCGATCGATGTCGGCGGCGATCGGCGCGATCCTGTCCTGCGCGAAGCGCCTGACCATGTCGCGCAGCGCCTCGATATCCTCGTCATGCCCGAAGCCGAGCGTGTTCGTGTACATGCCGTTCCTCCCCGGTACCAATGCCGACGTTCGCGCCGACCAGGCGCATTGTCATCGAAAGATATGTCGCCGTGACCTCGGCGATCGACAATCGCTCGCCTGGCCGGAACCAGACGATGACGCCGGTCATCATCTGGATCAGCGCCATGGCCGTCAGGCCGGTGTCCTCGATGTGAAAGACTCCGGCCTCGGCGCCATCGCGCAGGATGGAACGCAGTTCCTTTTCGTAAGCCGTGCGCATGCGCAGGATCTGTGTCAGCCTGTCGGGCGATAGGCTGCGCAATTCCATGTTCGAGACATGTGTGGCGTGGCGGCGTTCGATATGAAAGGCGATGTGGTTGCGCACGTAGGCGGCAAGCTGCCACGCCGGATCCGCGCCGGCTGGCCTAGCCTGCTCCCAGGCCTCGCGAAGCCCTTGCATATGCTCGCGCATCAGCGTGAACAGCAGGTCTTCCTTGGTCGGGAAATAGCGGTAGAGCGCGGCTGCCTGCACGCCGACCTCGGCGGCCAACTGGCGCATCGACATCGCTTCATAGCCGTAACGCGCGATCAGGGTGACCGCCGCGTCGCGGACTGCCGCTTCGGTTCGCTCGCCGTCTGATCCTGTGGTTCGTGCCATCGTCGCCTCGTTGGACGGCAATAATAAAACGAACGTTCAATTAATTCAAGAGGAGGTGGGACCTGCCTATGCTATGATCCTGAAATCTTCAGGCGTGATCGAGGTCTCCAGCTCCTCCAGATCGATCCGCGAGACAGCCGCGCCGGGCGGGCCTTGCCGAAGCCGTTCGATCATGGCCGCGATGGCTGCGTCGGCGCCGGTAAGCCATGCCGTAACCGAGCCGTCTCGTTCGTTGCGCACCCAGCCCAGCAGCCCGAACCTCGTCGCTTCGCCTTGCGCCCAGATCCGATAGCCGACACCTTGGACCTTGCCGTATATGCGCGCCTGCACTGCCCTTTTCCGATCACTCATGGCTCGCTCCCTTGCATAGAGTCTGGCGCAGCACCGAACGAAGGCAATTGGCTCGAGGTGCTATCCAACCCGAAAAGCTTGGGATTCCTCCGGAAGATGGATAATTTCGCCCGATTTCGAATCGGCGGCCTACGCGGTCGCGAGAATCCTTCGCAAGTTCTCAGCGCGCGTCCACGGATCGTGATCTCGCCTGCCTGACCGCGGGCCTGAACGACAGGCAAGCCGCGGAGTTGTCGGATGTGCTGACGCGTGTCAGGCATCTGCTCGGCGCCGCGATGGCTCCGGAGCGCCGCGAAGTGCCCTAGTTTCCGCGCGCCGCTGCCAACGCGCCGGGCAATTCCTCGGCGAAGATATCCAGTTCATGGTCGAGACCGACACTGACGCGGATGCAGCGGTCGAGCCCTGGCGCCATCGGCTTGCGGATGAAGACGTCGCGCGACAAAAGTCCCTGAAGCACTTTCAGAGCGAAAGCACCGTCATGGCCGCAGTCGATGGTGACGAAATTGGTCGCCGAGGCGAGCGGCTTCAACCCGTTCTGTTCGGCGATATTGGTGATGCGCCGCCGTCCGGCGGCCACCCGGGCCACCACCGTCTCGAGATAGGCCTGGTCGGCGAGCGCCTCGACGCCGGCGATCTGCGCCATGTGGCTGACGCCGTAATGGTTGCGGATCTTCTCGAAGTCGCTGATCACCTGCGTCTCGGCCAACGCATAGCCGCACCGTATGCCGGCAAGTCCGTAGGCCTTCGAAAAGGTTCGCATGCGGATGACGTTTGGCCGCGAGATATCGATCGGCGGCAGGGCCGAGGCCGGCCCCAATTCGCCATAGGCCTCGTCGAGCACCAGCATGGTGGTTTCCGGCAAGGCTTGCATGAAGCGGATGACCTCGTCGGCTTCCCACCAGCTGCCCATCGGATTGTCCGGATTGGACAGATAGACCAGCGGCGCCTTCTCCCTGACGACCGCCGCGAGCAGACCGTCCAGGCTTTCCCTGTTGTTCTCGTAAGGGACGGTCACCAGTCGGCCGCCGACACCGGCAATGTGGAAGTTGAAGGTCGGATAGGCGCCGAGCGAGGTGACCACCGCATCGCCTGGCGCCACATACATGCGCGCCACCAGGCTGAGCAGGCCGTCGATGCCTTCGCCGACAACGACGTTCTCGACAGCCACGTTGTGATGCGCAGCGGCCGCGACTTTCAGGTCGAAATTGTCGGGATCGCAATACATCCACTGGTCGCGCGCGACGCTCTCCATGCGGGCGATGACGCGCGGCGAGGGGCCAAAGCTGCTCTCATTGGCGCCGATGCGGGCACGGAAAGCGCGCCCGCGCTCACGCTCCTGCGCTTCGGGGCCGACAAACGGCACGGTAGACGGAAGCGCGGCGATGACGGGTGTGAGGAGAGGGCGCTGACGCATGTCGGGAGCTCGGTTGGAAGGAGCCTTCTTGCTAACGTGACCGGATGGTTGGCGCAAGTTGCTCCCAGGCAGCAATTTGTCATGCTGGATTCGGCCACCTCTTTTTGCTAGCCGGACACGATGAGCAATCGATTGCCGCCCGCTTGGTCCAAGCATCTTAAAACTTCATCCGGGCCGAAAATCTCGCAGCCAAAAATCGCGCAACCGAAAGCGAATCCGCCATCGCAGGCGCAAGCTGACGACGCGCTGCCCTCCGCAGCCGCTTATTTCCAGCAGAACCCGGTATCGGCAGACGGAATCATGGCGAGGCCGTGAGGTACGAGCCAGGGAATTGCCGCAGAAACGCCGCATCGCGCAAAGCCGCGATCCGATACGCTCCTATTTTTCCATATTAATGATGCGGGCTTGTTGATTGTGCCGCCGCTTTTCTTTATCCAGCGGCTCAACGGAGAGGTGGCCGAGTGGTCGAAGGCGCTCCCCTGCTAAGGGAGTAGAGGTCAAAAGCTTCTCGTGGGTTCGAATCCCATCCTCTCCGCCATCCTGCTTCGCGCTGCCGTGCTAGCTCACAATGGGCGGCGTCGACGCGGAGAAGATGGCGCCGAAGGCGCCTCGGAATAACCTCAAAAGCCAAGTGGGCCGACGGTTGGTCTTGGGCTTATCTCTGGTTTTTCCGCGCCTCTGCTTGATCCAGAAAGAGCGCGATGTCGCTGGGCAGGTTGCCGGTCTCCAGGAAGGGGGCGTGCCCCTGGTCTGGAACGGTGATTGTCCTGGTGCTGGGATGACGCTTTCGCATCTCCTCCAGCGTTTCCTGCGACAATAGCCTTGAATTGGCGCCGCGTATGATGAGCAGTGGTATGGCCGCCAACGCATCGAACTGCTGCCATAGATCCGGCAATGGCTGTGACAGGTCGAGATTGGCAACCGTATCGACCAGCTTCGAATCGAAATCGGGCTGCAGCCCTTGATTCGTCTCGCGATAGATCGCACGCACCATTCGCTCCCAGTCGCTCTCGGCAAGCGCCGGAAAATCCTGGCTATGAACGTTGCGCTGGGCATCCACCGCCTCGGCGAGGGTTTTCGGCTTTGGCGTGCGTTCGAGATAGGACTGGATGTGGGCGAGGCCGGCGGGCTCGATCACTGGCCCGATGTCGTTGAGCACGATGGCTTTCAGCACCGCCGGCTGCATCGCGCCAAGCACATGGATGATCAGCCCGCCGCGCGAGGTGCCGATGAAGGTCGCCTGTTCGATACCGAGCGCCGCCAGCCCGGCAAGGACGTCGCCGGCTTCGATGCCAACATTATAGTGGCTGACATCGGGATCGTAGGCCGACTGCCCGCGTCCGCGGTAGTCGAAGGCGACGACCTGGCGCGCAAGGGCGGATCGCGTCGAGAGATGGAGCGCAAGCTCGTGAAAATCCCGCGCGTTACGCGTCAAGCCGGGCAGACAGACGACTGGCCAATGCGCGGAATTCGTTTCGCCATAGACGCGCGCATGAAGTCTCAGCCCATCTGGCGCGGCATAGAAGAAGTCGGAGAATCCGCCGTCGCTCGCCATCTGAGTGCCAGTCCTTGTTTAAGTGACCGACTGCTACAGGCGAGGGTGGAGATCGTCAAACACTCTTCCCTTATCCACAAGGGGAGGAGGAAAAAGTGCCTCAGCTGCGCCCGTTCACGAGATCGCCGACGATGTCGTATTTGCCCGAAATACGCATCTTGTAGACCTCGTAATTCTCCATCACGCGCTGCACGTAACTTCTTGTTTCCGTGTAGGGAATCCGCTCGATCCAGTCCACCACCGCATCGATGTCCTTGCCGCGCGGGTCACCGTATTTAGCCACCCACTGGCTGGCCCGGGTCGGGCCGGCATTATAGCCCGCGAAGGTCAATACGTACGAGCCGTTGAAGCGATCGAGCTGTTCGCCGAGGAACGCCGAACCAAGCGTTGCATTGTAGCCGGCGTCGGTCGTCAGCCTGGTCTGCGAAAACTGCAATCCGGCCTTCTTCGCCAATTGCCTGGCGGTTCCCGGCATCAGCTGCAGCAGCCCGCGTGCGCCGGCACTGGATACGGCGCCGACGTTGAATTCGCTTTCCTGGCGGGCGATCGCATAGGCCAGCGCCTTGCCCGAACCTGAAATATTGGCCGAATCGGGGATGACGCCGAGCGGATGCGACAGCGCGCCGACATCGATGCCGCGCGCCCCGGCGATCTTGCCGATTTTCAGCGCCATGAAATGGTTGTCCTGCTTTTCGGCAAGGACAGCGAGCAGCGCCAGTTCACCCGGGCTGGTCAACTGCCCGGCAAGGTCGCGGTAGAGCGTTTCGGCATAACGGTCGTAGCCTGCCTCCTGCAGGCGCTTGATGGCGGAGACGGCCTCGCGGCCGGCAAAGTTCTGCCGGTCGGCGGCACTCGGCTGGGGATAGACGATGTTGAGCGCCTGCCGGCCGACGCGTTCTGCGGCCAACTGGCCGTAAAACGTCGTGCCGTAGGTCGCCGCACGTCCAAAATAGTTCTTGGCATTGCCGGGGCCGCCGACTTCCGCCGCGCGGCCGAGCCAGTAATAGGCGCGCGACAGGGTCATCGGCCCTTGGGCAAGGTCGGCGATGCGCGCGAAATGCGTCGCCGCGAGCTTGGGATCGTTCAGGCCGCGCAGCGCGTACCAGCCGGCGTGGAATTCGGCTTCCGCTGCATTGGCGGCGCTTTCGGCGGCGTGCGTGGCGACTATCTTGTAGGCGGTCTTCATGTCGCCCTGGTCGACCAGTTCGCGCGACAGCACCCGGCGTTCGACCCACCAGGCGTCGGGATCGACCAGGGATTCACGGTCTGCCGGCGCTTGCATGACCATTGCCGCGGCGCCCGCGAAATTCTGCTGCTTGCGCAGATATTCGGCCTGCGCGAAGAAATAGCCGGCCGAGCGCTGCGCCGCCGGCACGGCCTTCAGCAGTTTGGCCGTGTTCTTGTCGCCTCTGTCAGCCGCCGCCCAGGCGTCGGCAAGCGGCTGGGCGCCGGCGAGGCCGGCGACACGCAAGGCGGAATTCACCCGGTCGGCATAGAACATGCGCTCCATGCGAAAACGGTGATCGGCGGTGGGAACGAGGCTGCCGAACTCCTTGATCAGAGCCGTCTCGTCCTTGGCGTCCAGGATTGCGGTGCGCCAGAACGGCGACAGGACCGATCGCGCCGCCTTGGCGTTGCCGGACGACACATAGGCGCGCGCGAGAACCATCACGCCTTCGAATGTCTGCGGCTGGCTGCCGCCGAATGCCTTGACGACGATGTCCGCCGCCGGATTCTCGCGATAGAGTGCGCGCTCGCTGTTCTTGCGCAATGCAACGGTGCCCGGCCAGTTGGGCAGCATCTTCGCGGCTGCTGCGATGTCGCCGCTCGGCACCTTGTCGCCCCCGTAGAGCGCGATCGCCCAGGCCAATATGTGCTGGTCGAGCGATTGTGCGGGCAGCGCGTCGCGCACACCGCGCGCGCCGGGAATATCGCCGGCCGCCAGCGCATCCAGACCGCTTTTCAAGAGCGTGACGCCGGGTGAGGGCGCCGGTCGCGCCTTGTCCTCTACACCAGGCATCGGAATGGCCGAGGTGACCCGCACATCGACGCTGCCGCTGATCGCCACGCCGGGCACCAGCGCGGCGATGGCGCCAAGAAGCGCGAACAGATGGGGCCGACCCCTCGGCATGATCTCGTATCTCTCCTTAATCCAGCATTTTTACCAGCAGGCGAAGAAGCCTAGAAGCCTAAACTTAGGTCGTGAAGGGCTCGTAAACAAAGGGTTATCGAGGCCGTTCGAATTACGTTTGCTGGCACCATGGCAATGCTTGCCGCGCAACAATGTCGAGACTATGGTGCGCGGCTTCGCTTTCGGTTAGAAGGCGCGCACGACAAAACACCGATGCATGTCGCCCAAAAGTGGATACCGGTTTGGGGCCACGACATGCATGAACCAAGAAGTCCCAAGGAGTTGGACGACATGCTGAGAGGCTCGCTTACCGCGCTCGTGACACCGTTCGAAAAGAGCGGGCGTTTCGACGAGAAAGCCTTTCGCGCGTTCATCGAATGGCAGCTTGGCGAAGGCACCACGGGCCTCGTCCCGGTAGGCACCACCGGCGAGTCGCCGACGCTGTCGCATGACGAGCATCGCCATGTCGTCAAGGTCTGCATCGAGGTGGCCAAGGGTCGCGCCCCCGTGGTTGCCGGCGCCGGTTCCAACAACACCGAGGAAGCTGTTGGGCTTGTGCAATATGCCGAGAAGGCCGGTGCCGATGCCGCCCTGGTCGTCACGCCCTACTACAACAAGCCGACGCAGCGCGGCCTCTACGAGCATTTCGCCGCTGTCGCCAGGGCGACCAAGCTGCCGATCATCATCTACAACATCCCGCCGCGCTCGGTGATCGACATGATGCCGGAAACGATGGGCCGGTTGGCGCACGACTTCAAGAACATCGTCGGCGTCAAGGACGCGACAGGCAAAGTCGAGCGCGTGTCCGAGCAGCGCATGACCTGCGGCAAGGATTTCGTCCAGCTTTCCGGCGAGGATGCCTCCGCGCTCGGCTTCAACGCGCATGGCGGCGTCGGCTGCATTTCGGTGACCTCGAACGTCGCGCCGCGGCTGTGCGCCGAATTCCAGGAAGCTACGCTCTCCGGCGACAGCGCCAAGGCGCTGGAACTGCAGGATCGCCTGCTGCCGCTGCACAAGGCCATCTTCATAGAGCCCGGGGTCTCCGGCGCCAAATACGCGCTGTCGAAGCTGGGCAAGGTCGAGAACGTGCTGCGCTCGCCGTTGGTCACCATCGAGCAGTCCACGGCCGAAAAGATCGATGCGGCCATGAAGCACGCCGGCTTGATTAATTAACGAGCCCGTTTGGAACCTCTACTCCTGCGGCCATCTCAAGGCGCCACCTGCGCTTCCGGTGCTCGCGTACTATATGTACGTTCCGCTCCGGTTCCGCGCATGGCCCCGAAAGCACTTCGCTTTCGGAAAGGACCATGCGCAAAGTCGGATTTCTAGAGCGTCCTTTGCGCGTTAAAAAACGCGCGGCGCTCTCGTAGCACCATCATGACTCGCAGGAGCGAGTTTCGAAACGGATTCCGGACGTTATGAACCAAGTCAGAAAAGCCGATCCCAACAACAAGACCGTTGCGGAAAACCGCAAGGCGCGGTTTTCCTATGAGGTGCTCGATACGATCGAGACCGGCTTGGTGCTGACTGGAACCGAGGTGAAATCGCTTCGCCAGGGCCAGGCCAACATCCAGGACAGCTATGCCTCGGTCGAAGGCGGCGAGATCTGGCTGATCAATTCCTATCTGCCGGAATACCTGCAGGCCAATCGCTTCAACCACGAGCCGCGCCGGCGCCGCAAACTGCTGCTCAACAAGCGCGAGATGGCAAAACTGTCGCAGAGCGTCGACCGCGAAGGCATGACGCTGGTGCCGCTGAAAATCTATTTCAACGACCAGGGACGCGCCAAGCTGCTGCTTGCCGTTGGCCGCGGCAAGAAACTGCATGACAAGCGCGAGACCGAGAAGCAGCGCGACTGGTCGCGCGAAAAGGGCCGGCTGCTCAAGGAACGCGGGTGATCAGGTGACAGCCTGAAGAAAGCCAGCAGTGGGGCTTCAAGGTCGAACAATCGGCAAGTCCAGCAGGGGATGGTCTTGAAGAAGCGGATTGTTCTCTGGGGCTTGGCCAGTCTTACCCTGGCGTGTGTCGTTGTGGTGGGCGCCGTGGTCTATTTCCACACCTACTCCCCTGACCGCGGCAGATATCCGGTCCGGGGCATCGACGTCTCCCATCATCAGGGCAAGATCGACTGGCGGCGTGTTGCCGCCGATGATGTGGCTTTCGCCGTCATCAAGGCGACTGAAGGCGGCGACCATGTCGACGATGCTTTCGCCGGCAATCTGCGCGAGGCCCGCGCCGCCGGGCTCGCCGTCGGCGCCTATCATTTCTTCACCTTCTGCCGGCCGGGCGCCGACCAGGCCAGGAATTTTATCTCGGTGGTGCCGCACGATCAGCCATTGCTGCCGCCGGTCGTCGACATCGAGTTCGGCGGCAACTGTCCGCAGCGCCCGTCACCCGAGCAACTAAACGCCGAACTCGAGGCTTTCCTCGGACCCGTCGAGGCGGCGTTCGGCAAGCCGGCGATCGTCTATCTGACGGATGAAGCCGAGGCGGCCTATCCCGGGCAAATCGCCGCTCGCCCACTCTGGCTGCGCTCACTGCTCAAGGAGCCGGACCGCCGTGACTGGATCTACTGGCAGTACCACAACCGGGGGCGCGTGGACGGCATCGAGGGAGATGTCGACCTGAACGTCTTGCAGGGCGGGCCGGAGAAGCTGGCGGCGCTGCTTGCCTCCAAACCTTGATGAACAGCCCCGATCCGATGTCGGTCCGTTTCTTCAAAGGCCTTTGCCATGCTGCTGAACCATTCACGATCCAGCTGATGTCGGGACAGCCAGATTTTCCCTGGTGATGCGTCGACCCATCGCCGAATAACCCATCCCGGCGGCCATGATGGCGATGGCCACGCATTGGATCGCCAGCGGGGTCTCGCCAAGCACGATCATGCCGACCATCACGGTGGCGATCGGCACACCCGGCAGGAACAGCGATGCCGCCTGCGAGCCCAATCGGTCGACAATGTAAGTGTAGAGGAACATTGCGGCAGCGCCCGCGAGAAAACCTTGAATGACGATCTGGCTGACGATCTCGGCGCCTGCGGCCGCATGAAGGCCGCTTGGTGCAAAGAGGTAGAGAAGTGGCAGCGGCAGGCAGGACAAAAGCACGACGCTCGCGGTCGCCGTGACCGGTTCGACGCGCCATCGCTGCACAAGAGCCGCATAGGCGGAAAACATCGCACCCGATCCGATAAACAGCAGATTCCCGAACAGGACATTATTGGCACCGGTGCGCGCCGGCGCTATGAACAGCAACAAGCCGGCGATGATCGTGACGACGCCAATGATCCGCCGGCGCGACGCACTTTCCCTGAACAGCGACAACAGGAACGAGAAGAAGACGATCGACGCGGGGCAGAGCGCCGCGGCATGGGCGGCGGGAGCATGGGTCAAGCCCCAGTTGATGATCAGCGGATAGGGCAATCCGGCCAGCGCCGCCAATGTCGATCCACGCCGCCAGCCCAGCGCCGTCATGGTCGCCAGGCCGCGCCTCCAGACGATCGGCAGGAACACCGCGCCGGCACCGGCAAAGCGCAAGCCGGCCATGTCGGTGGCCGTCAGATGCTCCCTGAGGCTGAAGCGGGCGGCCACGAACTGCGCGGCATAGATGGCGATCATGGCGAGGCCGGCGATCACCGCCGGTCTTGTGTTTCCCGTGTCTCGTCCGTCCGCCATGTCAGTTCTGCCGCCATATTCATGTCGCCAGGCGGAGACAGCTCCGGCTCTGCGATGAAGCGCAGCCTATTGCCGAAATGGCTGCGACAAAATACTCTGGTTTTCGCGATCTGAAGTGTAATTCACGCAAATGAGGTGGCTTGAACGTGAATCCTGAATCAGGCGACCTGGACGCCGTCGACCGTACTCTTCTGCGGCTGCTGCAGGAAGACGGACGCCGCACGACGCTCGATCTGGCAACGCGGGTCGGCCTGTCGCCGACCGGCGCCAGTCAGCGCGTGAAGCGCCTGTTTCGCGACGGCTTCATCACCGCCATCAGGGCGGTGCTCAATCCGGCAAAGATTGGCCGCGGCATGCTTGTCTTCATCGAGGTACGGCTCGATCACACGGCCCCGCATATCTTTGACCGCTTCGCCGAGGCGGTCGCAAAGGCGCCCGAGGTTCTGGAATGCCACATGGTCGTCGGCGGCTTCGACTATCTTGTGAAGGCGCGCATTGCCGAGATGGCCGACTATCAGGACTTTCTCAAACGCGTCATCCTGCCGCTGCCGGGAGTGAAGGAAACACATACCTATGCGTCCATCGGCGACGTGAAACCGGATGCCCTGCTGCCGGTGTGAGCAGGCATCGGAGACCTCAATTCTTCAGAAATGCCGCGATCTCGCTGAACACCTTGACGAACATGTCTTCGGTCAACACACCGGTATTGGTGTTGTAGCGCGAGCAATGATAGCTCGAAAACAGCGTAATGCCGCCGGCCGGCACTTGCCCGCCATGTTTGAACGGATAGGTGGCGACGCGCTCGCCCAGTGCCCGCACCGTCGACTGGTGCGCGATCGATCCCAGCGCCAGCACGGCGCGCAGGTTGGGAAAGCGAGCGATTGTCGGCACCAAAAATGTCCGGCAGGTGGCGATCTCGGCACCCACCGGCTTGTTCTCCGGCGGCACGCAGCGCACCGCGTTGGTGACCGCCGTGCCGACGAGCTCCAGCCCGTCATCGGGCCGTGCCTTGAATTCGCCTCGTGCAAAACCGTGGGCAATCAGCGTCGAATAGAGCAGGTCGCCGGCATAGTCGCCGGTGAACGGGCGCCCGGTGCGGTTGGCCCCGCGCAGGCCGGGCGCCAGACCGACGATCAGAAGCTGGACGGTATCTTCGCCGCCCGGTGGCAGGAAGGTCGGCACCGGCGCGTTGAACCAGGACGGCTCGCGCTGCCGCCATTCGGCGATGAAGTCATGCAACCGCGGGCAGAGTGGGCAGTCGCGGCTGGGTTCGGAAGCGGAGAGGGCGGTCAAGTCGACCGGCCTCAGTAGTCGTCCTCGTCGACTTCAGCCGGTTCGGGCCGCCGTACGGGCCGCTCGGAGGGATCGCGGCCGACTTCGTTCTTCAGTGTCGCGAGGTCGATGAAATGGTCGGCCTGGCGGCGCAGGTCATCCGAGATCATCGGCGGCTGCGAGGCCATGGTCGAGACGATCGACACCTTGCGGCCACGCCGTTGCAGCGCCTCGACCAGCGTGCGGAAATCGCCGTCTCCGGAGAATATGACATAGTGGTCGACGACGTCAGCGAGTTCCAGCGCATCGACGGTCAGCTCGATGTCCATATTGCCCTTGATCTTGCGGCGGCCGGTCGAGTCGGTGAATTCCTTGGCCGGCTTGGTCACCACCTTGAAGCCGTTATAGTCGAGCCAGTCGATCAGCGGCCGGATCGAGGAGTATTCCTGGTCCTCGACCAGCGCGGTGTAATAATAGGCGCGCAGCAGGTAACCACGCTTGTGGAAGCTCGCCAAAAGCTTGCGATAGTCGATGTCGAACCCGAGCGCGCGCGAGGTGGCGTAGAGATTGGCTCCGTCGATGAACAGGGCGATTTTTTCACGGGGATCGAACATGGAAATAGTCCTTTTCGAAATAAACGGCCGTCTAAACGAAATGCGGTAGCGACTGGCGGTCAGGCTCATAATAAACCGGCTGACCTTCGACCAACCGAGATAACGCCAGTTTGGTGGCAATCCAAGGGCACGTGGCGCACTGCAAGCAATTGTGATCGTGGCGCCGAACCGTGGACGCGGACTGCCCTGTGGGCCCGCATTGCCATGATGCTTGTATTTTGGCGCCGTTCGGGTTATGGACCGCGCTGTTTTCCATTACATCCAGGCATGAAAGGGGCAATCCATGGCCCGCGTAACCGTTGAAGATTGCATCGACAAGGTCGACAACCGCTTCGAGCTGGTGCTTCTGGCCGGCCACCGCGCCCGTCAGATCAGCCAGGGCGCGCAGATCACCGTGCCGCGCGACAACGACAAGAACCCGGTCATCGCGCTGCGCGAGATTGCCGACGAGACGCTGTCGCCCGACGACCTCAAGGAAGATCTGATCCATTCGCTGCAGAAGCATGTCGAGGTCGACGAGCCCGAAGCCGATGGCGAAGTGATCGCCGACCAGACTGGCGGTGCCGTTACCGCCGCCGACGCCGACGACGCCGAGGACAACATCACCTTCGATCGCATGACCGAGGAAGACCTGCTGGCCGGCATCGAGGGCCTGGTTCCCCCGGAAAAGAGCGACGACTACTAAGAGCTTTTGATAGTTCTATTCAGCCGGTCGCCTAGCGCAGTTTTCTGCGCTTCCGGTGCCTCTCGAAAACTACGCTATCCGACCCGGCTGAGCGAATTCTGAAAAGCCCTTTGGAATTGGCTGGAACACTCTTCCGGCACTTCCGTCCCGGCGGTTTCGTGGCTATCTATGACATGCGCCGTACGGTAGTGCGGCGCATGATTCATTTCATCGCCGAGAGATTCCGCCCATGATGCGTCAGTATGAGCTTGTCGAGCGCGTCCAGCGCTACAAGCCTGACGTCAACGAGGCATTGCTCAACAAGGCCTATGTCTACGCCATGCAGAAGCATGGCCACCAGAAGCGCGCTTCCGGCGATCCCTATTTCTCGCATCCGCTCGAAGTTGCCGCCATCCTTACCGAAATGCATATGGATGAGGCGACGATCGCCGTCGCCCTGCTGCATGACACCATCGAGGACACCACGGCGACCAGGGCCGAGATCGATGAGCTGTTCGGACCCGAAATGGGCAAGCTGGTCGAAGGGCTGACCAAGCTGAAGAAGCTCGATCTCGTGTCGAAGAAGGCGGAGCAGGCGGAAAACCTGCGCAAGCTTCTGCTCGCGATCTCGGAAGATGTCCGCGTGCTCCTGGTCAAGCTCGCCGACCGGCTGCACAACATGCGCACCCTCGACCATATGCCGGAGGCCAAACGCCTGCGCATCGCCGAGGAGACGATGGACATCTACGCGCCGCTGGCCGGGCGCATGGGCATGCAGGGCATGCGCGAGGAACTGGAGGAGATCGCCTTCCGCTTCATCAATCCGGAAGCCCATCGCGCCGTTACCGCTCGGCTCGCCGAAATCTTCGAGCGCAATAAGGATGTGTTGTCCGAGATCGAGAAGGCTCTTTCGGGCCTGTTCGAGAAACACGCCATCAAGGCCGGTGTGAAGAGCCGCCAGAAGAAGCCGTGGTCGGTGTTCCGCAAGATGGAGGCCAAGGCGCTGTCCTTCGAGCAATTGTCCGACATTTTCGGCTTCCGCGTCGTCGTCGACAGTGTCGAGGACTGCTATCGCGCGCTGGGTGCAATCCACACCACCTGGTCGATGGTGCCCGGCCGTTTCAAGGATTACATCTCGACGCCGAAACAGAACGACTACCGTTCGATCCACACCACCATCGTCGGCCCTTCGCGCCAGCGCGTCGAGCTGCAGATCCGCACCCGCGAGATGAACAAGATCGCCGAATACGGTGTCGCCGCCCATTCGATCTACAAGGACACTGGCGGCAAGACGAATGGAGCCGTGCACGCGATCTCGAAGGAGACCAATGCCTATGCCTGGCTGCGGCGCACCATCGAGCAGCTGGCCGAAGGCGACAACCCGGAAGATTTCCTCGAGAACACCAAGCTGGAGCTGTTCCAGGACCAGGTGTTCTGCTTCACGCCGAAGGGCATGCTGATTGCCCTGCCGCGCGGCGCCACGCCGATCGATTTCGCCTACGCCGTCCACACCGATGTCGGCGACACCTGCGTCGGCGCCAAGGTCAATGGCCGCATCATGCCGCTGATGACGGAACTGAAGAATGGCGACGAGGTCGAGATCATCCGCTCCAAGGCGCAGGTGCCGCCAGCGGCGTGGGAATCGGTCGTCGTCACCGGCAAGGCGCGCGCCGCCATCCGCCGCGCCACCAAGAATGCGATCCGCAAGCAGTATTCCGGCCTTGGCGCGCGTATCCTGGAGCGTGCCTTCGAACGAGCCGGCAAGACCTTCACCAAGGAAAGCCTGAAGCCCGTCCTACACCGGTTGGCGCGCAAGGACATCGAGGATGTACTGGCCTCCGTCGGTCGTGGCGAACTGGCTTCCACCGATGTCATGAAGGCGGTCTTCCCCGACTACAAGGACGAGCGCGTCACCCCCGCGGCTCCCAAGCAGCGCGAGGAGGGCTGGTCGAAGATCCGCAACGCCGCCGGCATGCTGTTCCAGATTCCGGGCCGGGCCGCGCGCAAGGACAAGGACCAGCCAGGCGCCGGCGCCGTGCCGATCCGCGGCGTGCGCGGCGACCTGCCGGTGCGCTTCGCGCCGGAAGGGGCCGTGCCTGGCGACCGTATCGTCGGCATCGTCCAGCCGGGTACAGGCATCACTATCTATCCGATCCAGTCGCCGGCGCTGCAGGCTTTCGACGACCAGCCGGAGCGCTGGATCGACGTGCGTTGGGACATCGACGAACGCACCAAGGAACGGTTTCCCGCGCGGGTCTCGGTCACCGCCATCAACGCGCCGGGCTCGCTTGCCGATATCGCCCAGGTCGTTGCCTCCAACGACGCCAACATCCATACGCTGTCGATGGTGCGCACCGCGCCCGATTTCACCGAAATGCTGATCGATCTCGAAGTATGGGACCTGAAGCATCTCAACCGGCTGCTGTCGCAGCTCAAGGACAATTCGAGCGTCAGCGATGCGCGGCGCGTCAATGGCTAGCGATAGCCGACCATGGGGGACGAGATGAACACCGACGAAGTGCTGGGCATATTCCGCGAGGCTGGCGCTGTTCTGGAGGGGCATTTCATCCTGACGTCGGGCCTGCGCAGTCCAATCTTCCTGCAGAAGGCACGGGTGTTCATGCATGCCGACAAGACCGAGCGGCTGTGCAAGGCGCTGGCGCAGAAGATCCGCGCCGCGGTGCCAGGCAAGATCGACTATGTCGTCGGGCCGGCGATCGGCGGGCTGATCCCTGCCTACGAAACCTCGCGCCACCTTGGCGTGCCGGCGATCTGGGTGGAGCGGGAAGGGGGCGAGTTCCGCTTGCGGCGCTTCGAGATCGACCGAGGCGCCCGCGTCGTCATCGTAGAGGACATCGTCACCACCGGATTGTCGATCCGCGAAACCATCGATTGCCTGCGCGACCTTGGCGCGGAGGTGGTCGCGGCCGCCTGCATCATCGACCGTTCGGCCGGCAAGACCCATGTCGGCGTGCCGCTGATCGCGCTTGCCGAATATGAGGTTCCAGCCTACCCGCCGGACAGGTTGCCGCCGGAGCTTGCCGCCATCCCGGCCGTCAAGCCCGGCAGCCGCAACATCTGACGCGGAGGTCCCATTGATCCTCGGCATCGATCATTTCGTGCTGACGGTGGCGTCGCTCGAGGCGACCTGCGCCTTTTATCAACGCGTGCTGGGTTTTGAACGCGTCGATACGCCGGGCCGGCCGACGGCACTCGCCTTCGGCAATCAGAAGATCAATGTCCACGAGATCAGCCGCACCTTCGAGCCGAAGGCGGAGTCGCCGACGCCAGGATCCAGTGACTTCTGCCTGATCACCGACCGGCCGCTCGATGAATTCCTTGCCGGCCTCGAAGCCAATCACGTGACGCTGGAACTCGGGCCGGTCGACCGCATCGGCGCGCAGGGGCCGATGATGTCGGTCTATTTCCGAGACCCGGATGGCAACCTTGTCGAAGTCAGCCAGTACCTGCGGTAGATATCGATTATTTGGCTGCGACAATTAGCCGAAACCACTTCTCAAATTCGCCGCGATTGTCCGGTGTGGAGAAACGAACCTTACCAAAAATTATGGCCGCTGTGCAGGTGGACCTCGGTTGTTGTGGAGGTTGCGGATGGCTATATCAAAGTCGCGATTGCCTTCTGGCGACCGTAAAGCGCAAGATATGGCGGTCGAAGCCCGGCTGGAAACAGCGGGCGTGTAAGCTGTGAATTGTCGGGAATAGGAAGAGAG
The DNA here is from genome assembly GCF_006439515.1 of Mesorhizobium sp. B3-2-1. Taxonomy (NCBI): domain Bacteria; kingdom Pseudomonadati; phylum Pseudomonadota; class Alphaproteobacteria; order Hyphomicrobiales; family Phyllobacteriaceae; genus Mesorhizobium; species Mesorhizobium sp. B3-2-1. The sequence goes on from NZ_VFTI01000006.1 coordinate 211,515, forward strand.
TGCTTTTTCGTCGCCGCAAACCTGATGGTCTTTTCGAGCGGGTGCGCACCTATCTGTGGCCGCGCCGTTCGTTTTCGCGCTCGCTTCAATATTTCTCCAAGCGCATTCTGCGGCTGAAGGCCACCCCGCACGCTGTGGCGGCGGGCGTCGCGGCAGGTGTTTTTGCTTCGTTCTTCCCCGTCGGTTTCCACTTCATCATTGCCGCCGTTCTGTGTTGGGTGATCGCCGGCAATCTGGTGGCCGCGGCTCTAGGGGCCGTGTTTTTCGGCAATCCGCTGACCTTTCCGCTCTTGTGGGGCGCATCCTGGGAAACCGGCAAGCTCATCCTGCACGATCGCTTTCCGTCGCACGGTCCGCCGGCGCATCTGGGCGAGATGATGCACACGCTTTCCTTCGCCAAACTATGGCATCCAGTCCTGGAGCCGATGTTGATCGGCGCCGTGCCGCTCGGGCTGGGGTTCGGCCTGGTGTTCTACGGCGTCACGCGCTGGGGCATGAATGTCTTCCGCGAACAGAGGCGCAAGCGGCTGGCCGAGCGCGCGAGACGCCATGAGCATTCGCCTCATCCCGGCGGAAGCGTCGGTTCCGCCACCCAATGATCATCGGCATCGGCAGCGACCTGATCGACATCACACGCATCGAGAAATCGCTTGAGCGTCACGGCCAGCGCTTCATCCAGAGGATCTACACCGAGGTGGAGCAGGCGCGTTCGGAGAACCGGCGCGCCCGCGCGGCTTCCTACGCCAAGCGCTTTGCCGCCAAGGAGGCTTGCGCCAAGGCATTGGGCACCGGTCTGGCGCAGGGGGTCTTCTGGCGCGACATGGGTGTCGTCAACCTGCCCAGCGGTGCGCCGACGATGGCGCTGACCGGCGGGGCGCTGGCGCGGCTGGAGAAGATCCTGCCTCGAGGTCATCGGGCAGCGATTCACCTCACCATCACGGATGATTTCCCGCTCGCTCAAGCCTTTGTGATCATAGAAGCGTTACCGGTCGAAGAAGCGCCACATTGATTGCATCTGACGACCGGCATTGACGTTGCCCAGCGCGCGCCGAGACTCTATACCATCCAACGCACAATCGAGGACGACATGAGCGTGGCTGAAAAATCCCAGAAGAAATCCGGCGGGCTTGGCGAAACCGTCAGCGTCATCGTCCAGGCGCTTTTGCTCGCCCTGGTCATTCGCACGCTGCTGTTCCAGCCGTTCTCGATCCCGTCGGGCTCGATGCGGCCGACGCTTCTGGAAGGCGACTATCTGTTCGTCACCAAATGGTCCTACGGCTATTCACGCTATTCGCTGCCTTTTGGACCGGACATTTTCTCGGGCCGCATCTGGGGCTCCGAGCCCAAGCGTGGCGACGTGGTGGTGTTCAAGTTCCCGCCGGATCCGTCCGTCGACTACATCAAGCGCGTCATTGGCCTGCCCGGCGACAAGATCCAGATGAAGGATGGCCAAGTCTTCATCAACGGCGTCGGCGTGCCCCGCGTCAAGACCGGCCAGATCGACAATCCCGACATCACGGAAAAGGATTATCCGATCGATGTCTATCGCGAGACGCTGCCCGATGGCGTCAGCTATGATACGCTCGACCTGTCGCCGAACTCGATCGGCGACAACACGCGCGAATTCGACGTGCCCCCCGGCCACTATTTCATGATGGGCGACAACAGGGACAATTCCGCCGACAGCCGCTTCACCGTCGGCTATGTTCCGGCCGAGAACCTTGTCGGTCGCGCCAACCTTGTCTTCTTCTCGATCGCCGGCAAGGCAAGCCCGCTCGAAATCTGGAAATGGCCGTCGCTGATGCGCGCTTCGCGCCTGTTCCATTTCGTCAACTAGGGTCATGGCGGCACCAAAAAGGTTGACCGCCGATGCGCTCGCCGAAGCGCTTGCGGAACGCACGGGTCATGCCTTTGCCGACCGCCAGCGGCTGCAGCGAGCGCTTACCCATGCCAGTGCGCGGGGCGCCAATGCCGGCGCCGATTATGAGCGGTTCGAGTTTCTCGGCGACCGGGTTCTTGGCCTTGTGGTCGCCGATATGCTGCTGGCTGCCTTTCCCAATGCCGCGGAAGGGGAGTTGTCGCTGCGGCTCAATGCGTTGGTCAATGCCGAGGCGCTGTCTGATATCGCCGAGCATATCGGGCTGCCGGACCTGATCCGTGCCGGGTCGGACGTGCGCGGGCTCGATGGACGCAAGCGCGTCAACCTGCGCGCCGACGCATTGGAATCGCTGATCGCAGTGCTTTATCTCGACGGTGGCTTGGAAGCAGCCCGCGCGTTCATCCACAAATACTGGCAGCCGCGTTCGCTGGCATCGGGTGCCGCGCGCCGCGACGCCAAGACCGAATTGCAGGAATGGGCGCATCAGGCGGCGAGTGCTGTTCCAGCCTATCAGATCGACGGCCGGGAAGGCCCCGATCACGATCCGCTGTTTACCGTCACCGTCAAGGTCGGCGCGTTTCAGCCGGCGACCGGCAGCGGCCGCTCCAAGCGCGAGGCCGAACAGGCCGCCGCTGCTGCCCTTCTGCTTCGCGAGGGCGTCTGGGTTCATGAAGGGAATGCGGCATGACCGCCGAAGACACCGCAGCGGCTCCTGTCACGCATTCCGGCTTCGTCGCGCTGATCGGCGCGCCCAATGCCGGCAAGTCGACGCTGGTCAACCAACTGGTCGGCGCCAAGGTCTCGATCGTCACCCATAAGGTGCAGACGACGCGCGCCATCGTGCGCGGCATCGCCACCCATGACAACGCGCAGATCGTCTTTGTCGACACACCGGGCATCTTCAAGCCCAAGCGGCGGCTGGACACGGCAATGGTGACCACCGCCTGGGGTGGGGCCAAGGACGCCGATATCGTTTTGCTGCTGATCGACGCCGAACGCGGCATCAGGGGCGACGCCGATGCCATCCTCGAACGGCTGAAGGATGTGCGCCAGCCGATGGCTCTGATCCTCAACAAGGTCGACCGCGTCAAGCCGGAAGCGTTGCTGGCTCTGTCCGCGGCGGCGAACGAGAAAGTGCCGTTCCAACGCACCTTCATGGTCTCGGCGTTGACCGGCTCCGGCTGCAAGGACCTGCTCGATTATCTGGCTCAAGCGCTGCCGGTCGGCCCGTGGTACTATCCGGAAGACCAGATCTCGGACTTGCCGATGCGCCAGCTGGCGGCCGAGATCACCCGCGAGAAGCTTTATCTCCGGTTGCATCAGGAGCTTCCCTATTCCTCGCATATCGAGACCGAGAAATGGGAAGAGAAACCGGATGGCTCGGTGCGCATCGACCAGACCATCTTTGTCGAGCGCGACAGCCAGAAAAAGATCGTGCTCGGCCACAAGGGCGAGACCATCCGCGCCATCGGGCAGGCCGCGCGGATGGAAATTTCAGGCATATTGGAGCAGAAGGTGCACCTGTTCCTGTTCGTGAAAGTACGCGAGAACTGGGGCGATGACCCCGAGCGCTACCGCGAGATGGGGCTGGAGTTTCCGCATTAGGTATGATCCCGAGAAGTGAGCGCCGTTTTCGGGAAGGATCATGCTCGAGGTAGCGATCGATGCCGCCTTGGTGCGCCGGCTGATTGCCTTGCAATTCCCGCATTGGCGGCATCTTCCTGTCAGGCCGGTCGATTTTGGCGGCTGGGACAACAGGACCTTTCATCTCGGCGACGAGATGACCGTGCGGTTGCCGAGCGCCGCCGCCTACGCCCTGCAAGTGGAAAAGGAACATCGCTGGCTGCCGAGGTTGGCGCCGCTATTGCCGCTGCCCATCCCCGTGCCGCTGGCGATGGGCGTCCCGGCCGAAGCCTATCCCTGGCATTGGTCCGTCTATGGCTGGATCGAGGGCGAGACCGCGAAACGGGAACGTATCGCGGATCTGTCGGAATTCGCGACGGAGCTGGCTCGGTTCCTGGTTGCGTTGAAACACGTGGACGCGACCGATGGGCCAGCGCCTGGGCAGCACAATTTCTTTCGCGGCGGACCGCTGACGGTCTATGACGGCGAGACAAGGCAAGCGATCTCGGCACTCGGCAACCGCATCGATGCCGGCGCCGCCACCGCCGTCTGGGAGGCAGCCCTTGCCGCGGCCTGGGAAAGTCCGCCCGTCTGGTTCCATGGCGATGTCAGCCGGGGGAACCTCCTGGTCGAAAACGGCAGGTTGCGCGCCGTGATCGATTTCGGCACCTCCGGTGTCGGCGATCCATCCTGCGATCTGGCAATTGCCTGGACGCTGTTCGAAGGCGAAAGCCGGGACACGTTTCGCGCCTGCATCGCGGCAGATGAAGCGACCTGGGCGCGCGGGCGTGGCTGGGTGCTGTGGAAGGCACTCATCACCGCCGCCGGCCATATAGACGCCCCGGCCGAGATCGAAGAATCGTGGCGAGTGATCGATGCGGTGCTGATCGATCGCGAACGTCAGGCGTGAGGCGAAATACCTGGCCCGGTCATCGGACGCGATGATGGATGAAAAAAGCCGCTGTCGCCGGCAGCCCTTCGCAAGGCCCTCTATCGTTGGCTGAATGCACAAGAAATTTGCAGGATTTTACCTGAGAATCTGATGTTTTAAGAAGTATCTTATTCGATATTTGTTAGGCAACGTACGTGATTGATTGGAAAGCAATAGCATAAGATGGATGAATAGAACTAATTACAAAAGATATATGAAATTATTACACAATGATGACGACGTGCCGTTTGTGCCAATTTGGAAATCAGCCTGACAAGTTTAGTGTTATTTGTGCAACACTGATTTAATCTGTGGCGTAAATCCGGCATATTCGTGGAATTGTCATTGAAGGCGGAAGGTTGGTGGGTATGTTCGCCGCGAAAAGGGGACGCGGTGCGAGCCCGTTTTCATTGTGGGGGTGAGGCGGGAAAACCTAACCGCCAGCCACAATTCAGAAGCCATCTTATTAACTTGACTGGAGAGGTCAGAAAATGAACATCAAGAGCCTCCTTCTCGGCTCAGCCGCGGCACTGATCGCGGTGTCCGGCGCTCGCGCCGCGGACGCGGTCGTCGTCGCCGAACCGGAACCGGCCGAATACGTCAAGATCTGCGACGTCTATGGCGCCGGCTACTTCTACATCCCGGGCACCGAAACCTGCCTGCGCATCGGCGGCTATGTCCGTTATGACATCGGCGTCGGCGATGCCGGCTCGCTCGATGGTGTCAACCACGTTCCGGATCACCAGGACGCCGGCACGACACATTCGACGTACTATAAGAACACCCGCTTCACGCTGAAGACCTGGACCGGTCAGGAGACCGAACTCGGTACCCTGAAGACCTACACCGAGACTCGCTTCAACTACGGCAACAGCTCCGGGGACTACCTTGATCAGGGCGCCTCCAATGCGGACGATTGGCAGGGCCGTAACAAGTCGCTCTCACTGCGTTTCGCCTGGATTCAGCTCGGCGGTCTGCGCGTCGGCAAGGACGACACGGCCTTCGATACGTTCATCGGCTATGCCGGTAGCGTCATCCAGGACACGCTGGTGCCCTATGGCGGACAGGAGAGCAATGTCGTTCAATACTACTTCGACGCGGGCAACGGCTTCTCCGGGCTGGTCTCGCTCGAAGAAGGTGCTGGCAAAACCGGCACTATCGACAGCTACGTCCCCCATGTCGTCGGCGGCTTGAAGTACAAGGCCGACTGGGGCGCGATCACCGGCGTTGTCGCCTATGACAGCAATTATGAGGAAGTGGCCGGCAAGGTTCGTCTGGACGTCAACGTCACCAAGGAACTGTCGCTGTTCGTCATGGGCGGCTATGGCACCGATGACAACCTCACCGATCCGACCAACTTCATCAATGCCAAAGGTCGCGGCTTCTACAAGCAGTGGGGCGGCAATTGGGCTGTGTGGGGCGGCGGCACCTACAAGTTCAACGCCAAGACTTCGTTCAACGCCCAGGTCTCCTATGACGATTGGAAGAATCTCGGCATCGCCGCCAACATCGCCTATACCGTTGTGCCTGGCTTCACGGTCACGGCTGAAGTCGATTACCTGAACGCTGGAAAGTTCGGCGACTCCGACTTCAACAACTGGACCAAGGCCACCAAGAAGAGCAACGTCGGCGGCATTCTCCGCTTCCAGCGCTCGTTCTAAGGCATAGACTGACCTTACCAGGCCGCCCGCAGCGTATCGCTGCGGGCGGTTTTTTGTTTGCCAGATGCTGTTTTGCCGGTCACCTGGCCTTATCTTGATTTTGCCACCCGATCGGTGAAAAGCTCAGCCATGGAATGGCGCGACGAGGGAATCATTCTCGGCACCCGCAAGCATGGCGAAACCAGCGCCATCCTCGAGGTGATGACGCGTGCCCATGGCCGCCATCTCGGCCTCGTGCGCGGCGGCCGCTCGCGCAAGCAGCAGCCCGTTCTCCAGCCCGGCAATCGCGTCGATCTCTTGTGGCGTGCGCGCCTCGATGAGCATCTGGGAACCTTCCAGGCCGAAGCGATCGAGATGAACGCCGCCCGGCTGATGGACAGTGCCATCGCCGTCTACGGCCTTCAGACGATGGCGGCGCACCTGCGCCTGCTGCCCGAGCGTGATGCCCATGGCGGCCTCTACGAGGCGCTTTCGGTGATGATCGTCCACCTGGACGATGCCGACGCCGCTGGCGAGTTGGTGGCGCGTTTCGAGCTTCTGATCCTCGATGAACTCGGCTTTGGCCTCGATCTCAGTCAATGCGCCGCCACCGGCACCAAACAGGATCTTGCCTATGTCTCGCCGAAATCGGGACGCGCGGTGTCGCGTGAAGCCGGGGCGCCATGGCACGACAAGATGCTGGTGTTGCCCGCATTTCTGCAGCGCGGCTCCGGCATGCGTGCGAATCAGGCGGCGATCGCGGACGCCTTCCGCTTGACCGGTTTCTTCTTCGCTCGCCATGTCTACGAGCCGCGCGGCATCGATCAGCCCGACGCGCGCGCCGGCTTTCTTGCAGCGCTGCGCAAGCACCACGCAGCGCACAACCCCATCGCCGGAGAGAACGCGGCCAGAGAAATCATCAGATGAGCGAAGTCGAACTCTATCCGGGCCGGGTCTCGCCGCTCGGCCTTGGCACCATTCCCCATGCCGAGATCCTGAAATACACCGGCCTCGAATTGCTGCAGCGAATCATCGACGGCAAATATCCGGCACCGCCAATCTCCTTCCAGCTCAGCTTCGCGTTGACCGAAGTATCGGAAGGTCGCGCCGTATTTCGCGGCGTACCGAACGAACGCCACCTCAACCCGCTGGGTGGCGTTCATGGCGGCTGGGCGGCGACGCTGCTCGATTCGGCCTTGGCTTGCGCCGTGCAGACGTTGCTCGACAAGGGCGAGGGCTACACGACGGCGGAGTTCAAGGTGAACCTCACGCGGCCGATCACGCCCAGGACCGGCGAGGTCGTCTGCGAAGGCAAGGTGGTTCACAAGGGCCGCACGCTTGCCGTTTCGGAAGCGACGCTGAAGGATGCCAGCGGCAAACTGCTGGCTTTTGGCACCGAGACATGTTCGATATTTCCAGCCGCCAATCTGGCGGCACGTTGAGTTTTCAGCCGTCTGGCCGCCGTATTTGAGTGTCAGTGAGACGAAACGTCAGTGAAAACTGGCCTGGTTTGGGGGAACCGCCATGTTTGAAAGCCTGATCGGCCTTGTCGCCATCATCGCCTTGTTCGTCATCATTTCGCGCCAGCAGAGCCGCATCGGCCTGATCGAGCGCGAACTTGGCGCGCTGCGCAGTCTCGTGCTTTTGGGCGCGGTGCCGCCCGCGGCCAGGCCATCGGAACAGGAAGCAGCCGAGGGCAAGGCCGACACGGCTCCGGCAGCCGTGCCCGCGGCCGATATCGCCCCAGCAGCAATCAGCGAGCCCGCGCTGGTACAGGCCACGGAGGCGGAAATCCCGGCTACGGAGAGAGTGCCGGGTCCTTGGAGCACACCCGAGGCAACACCGAAGACGCCAGAGGCCGCACCGGCCGCGGCCGCCAAAGCCGCTGGCCAGTCCGACGTCGAAACCGCGCTCGGCACGCGTTGGGCGGTCTGGGTCGGCGGCATTGCGCTGGCTCTGGGCGGCTTGTTCCTGATCCGCTACACCATCGAGGCCGGCATTTTCGGCCCCGGCGTGCGGCTCACCATGGCGGCCGTGCTCGGGTTGGTGCTGGTCGCCGGCGGCGAGTTCATCCGCCGCACCGGCTTCAAGGTGCCGGTGCAAGGTGTTGCCGGCGCCTATATTCCGGCGATCCTGACCGCGGCCGGCGCCTTCATCCTGTTCGGCAACGTCTATGCCGCCCATGGCGTTTACGGCTTCATCGGCCCGGCGCTTGCCTTCACGCTGCTCGGTGCGATCGGCATTGCGACCATCGCCGCCGCTCTCGTCCACGGCCAGGCGCTGGCTGGCATCGGTCTCGTCGGCGCCATGGTGACGCCGGTGCTGATCGCTTCGCAAGCGCCCAATCCCTGGGCGTTGTTCGGCTATCTCGCCATCGTGCTCGCCGCCACCGGCGTCATCGCCCGCATGCGCGACTGGAAAGCGCTGATGGCGGCCGCCTTTTTCGGCACCGGCATCTGGACCATCCTTTACATGACCGACGCACCGGGCGCGAACCTCTCCACCATCCTGTTCATCGACACTGTGACGCTGGCCGTGCTGGCTTTTGTCTGGCTGAGCAGTCGTGGCGGCGAGACCGGACCAGCAAGAATCTTTGACTGGCCGTCCATCGTGCCTGGACTGTTCGTCGCCTTCTCGGCGCTGGGCCTCTCGGTTGACCCGGTCTTCGCAGCTGCCGGTGACGCCTTGCCGGGCGCGGTGCTGCTTATGGTGATGGTGGCAGTGGCGCTCTACCGCCCGCTGGCGCTGCCACTGCTTTATGCCGCCGGACTGGCGACGGTGGTGATCTATCTCGGCATCATCCCGCCGACCTCTATCGGTTCCGATTTTTCGAGCGGCGCTTTGGGTGTTGATGGGGTGCCTTTGGTCACTGCTAACGCGCTGAGCTTGCGCCTCGGCATTGGCCTCGGCCTTGTCTTCATTGCCGCCGGTCTCTGGGCCGCGCGAACGTTCGCCGCCTCGGCGCAGATCCGAGCAGCCTCGTGGGCCGCATGGGGCGTCATCGTGCCTCTGGTCATCCTGCTGGCGCTCTGGCTCACCTTCGGCAATCTCGACCGTGACTTTGCATACGCCGCCGTCGCGGCCCTGCTGGTCGCGGGTTTCGCCGCCGGTGGCGAGTGGATCGCGCGGGCTGAGGAACCGCCGCTCAAGGGCGGCGTGGCAGTGTCGTTTGTTTTGGCCGGCGCGGCAGTCGCGGGTCTGCTGATGCTGCATATGGCTTTTGATTCCGGCTGGACCACCATCCTGCTCGGTGCAGCGGCAATCGTGCCGGCGTTCGCCACGCGCTGGCGCTCTTATCCTGTGCTCGGCTGGATTTCAGTCGCCGCCGTCATCGCGGTGCTTGGCCGCGTCGCCTTCGACCCGACGATCGTGGGGGCCGGGTTCCTGTCGACAACACCGGTCTTCAACTGGTTGCTGCCGGGCTATGGTGTGCCGGCGCTCGGCTTCGGCTTCGCGGCCTGGCAACTCGCCCGCACCACCGATGCCCGACCGCGCCTCGCCATGGAAGCCTCGGCGGCACTGTTTGCGCTGCTGACGCTCGCCATGCTGGTGCGCCACGCCATGCACGGCGGCGTCATCAACAGCGATGCGCCAACGCTCGCCGAGCAGGCGATCTACACGCTGATCGCCATCGGCGCCGGCGCCATCCTGATCGCCATCGACAGGCGCTCGCCAAGCTCGGTGCTGCGCTATGGTTCGATGGCGGTGGGCGTGGTCTCGGTCGCCTTCGTCGCCGTCCAGCATTTCCTGGTGCTCAATCCGTTGTTCACCGACGAATCGACCGGTCGGATTCCGGTCTTCAATCTTTTGTTCCTGGCCTATCTCCTGCCGGCCGCCGCCGCCGGCGGCCTGGCGCTCTATAGCAGGGGCAAGCGGCCGAAATGGTATTCGGCCATGCTGGCGCTGGTGGCGGCGCTGCTTGCCTTCGGCTATGCCACGCTCTCGGTGAGGCGTCTGTTCAAGGGCGAGTTCATCGGCTTGTGGAGCGGCCTTGGCCAGTTGGAGACCTACACCTATTCGGCACTCTGGCTGGTGATCGGCGTGGTGCTGCTCACGGCTGGCGTCTGGCTGAAATCGCAGGTGCTGCGCATTGCTTCGGCCGGGCTGATCGCGGTTGCCGTCCTGAAAGTCTTCCTCTTCGACATGTCGGAACTGGAGGGTGTGCTCAGGGCGCTGTCCTTCATCGGTCTGGGCGCGGTGCTGATCGGCATTGGTCTGTTTTACCAGCGGCTTTTGACGCGGGCGGCGAAGGAAAAAGGATAATCGCCTGCGAATCATTGGTTTTCTTTGTCGGGTCGGGAATAAACCGGCACCGGCCGGCGTTATCTCTTTGCTTGGGTGACCGGAGCGGTGGACCGCTTCGCGCTGGCCGCTTGCGCCGTGCCGGGAAGGCGCGTTCAATCGAGATAAACAAGGGCGACCTCAGAACCAGCGGTCATGAACGAAAAGAAGGCAGCAATCCTTGGCGAGATACCGCGCCTGCGCCGCTACGCACGCTCGCTTTTGCGCGACCGCGATGCTGCCGACGATCTCGTTCAGGACTGCCTCGAGCGTGCGCTGTTGCGGCTCGACAACTGGCAGACAGGAGAAAGCCCTCGGAGGTGGCTGTTTACGATCATGCATCATTTGTTCATCGACCAGATGCGCAAGGTGAACCGCCGCGGCGAAGCGGCGATGCTGCCGCTGGAGGCGGGCGAGGCGGTTGCCCAGCCGCCCGAACAGTTGGAAGGCATCGCTTCGCGCGAGATCATCGACGCATTGCAGGCGATTAGCCCCGATCGCCGCGCAGCGCTGGTCATGGTTGCCATCGAGGGCTTTTCTTATGCCGAGGCCGCCAACATTCTGGGTGTGCCTGCGGGCACGCTGATGTCGCGAATCGCGCGAGGACGTGAGGAACTGCGCGGGTTGCTGGACGACACAGCGCGCCGCCGCGCCATAAGGATCGTCGAGAAATGATCCGCCGCGATTTTTCCGAACGGGACATCCACATGGCGCTCGACGGCGAACTGCCGGCAGATGAACGTGCCGCCTACGATGCCTGGCTCGACTCAAATCCCGAGATGAAGGCCAGGAGCGCCCGCTTCACGGCCGACCGGGAGGCATTGCGCTCAGCCTTTGCCGGGGTGCTGGATGAGCCGGTTCCTGCGCGTTTGCGCAAGGTGGTGCTCGGCGAAGCGCCTGTTAAGGTTGCGGTGCCACGCTCGCGCTGGTGGCTTGCCGCCGCCGCGGCCGTGCTTTTGGCTACGGGCGGATTTGGCGGCTACTTTGCCGGCATCGACGGCCTCGGGCAGGAGGATCAGGCGAAGGATCAACTCGCTGAACAGGCGATCGCCGCCCATGTCATCTATGCCGCCGAGAAGCGGCATGCGGTGGAAGTGCCGGCCAGCGACAAGGATCATCTGCAGACCTGGCTGTCCAACCAGATCGGCTTGAAGCTGGTGGCGCCGGACTTGAGTGCGAACGGCTTCCAACTGGTCGGTGGCCGGTTGCTGCCGGCCGGTGAAAGCAAGGCGGCAATGCTGCTCTACGAAGATGACAAGGGCGAGCGCATATCCCTCTTCGTGACTGCGGAATCGACCGAGAATGCCAAGGGCACCTACGCTTCGGCGCAGAACGGTCCGCAGGCCGTCTACTGGCTGGACAAGGGCTATGGCTGTGCCGTCGTCGGTTCGCTGCCGCGCGAGCAATTGGCGGTCGTGGCCAAGAGTGCATATGGCCAGCTTCTGGCCGGTCTCGCCAGCTGAGCCGGTTGCGATCTTGCGCGGCCGGCTGGCTTGAAAACAGCGATTCCGTTCAAAGCTTGCCAGCTTCCCTGCCGAGGCGGAAACTGTCACAATTCGGCCCTAATCAAGGAGCGATAGCGCTTGATGAATACCGGCGCTTCGGCCGGTGTTCGCGACGCTTTTGACCGGGGCCGTTTCCGCAACGCAATCGAGGTTTTCTCAAGCCGCATGCCTGCCGAGATCCGCAAGGCCCGCGCGTCCGACGTCGATGACCTCGCCGCCATCGAGAAAGCTGTGTTCTCGAGCGACCGCATTTCCCGTCGTTCCTTCCGACTGTTCATCGAGCGCGAGACCGCCGAGACGCTGGTCGCCGAAATCGATGGCCGCGTCGGCGGTTATGCGATCGTGCTGTTTCGCAAGGGCAGTGGGGTGGCACGGCTCTATTCCATAGCCGTCGGCCCGTTTTTCGGCGGACTCGGCATGGGACGCCAATTACTGTCCGCGGCCGAAGAGGCGGCCTTCGAACACGACCGCATGATGCTGCGTCTCGAAGTGCGTGAGGACAATGGCCGTGCCATCGGTATCTACGAGCAGGCCGGCTACCGCAAGATCGGCCGCGAGCCGGGGTACTACGAGGACGGCGCGACGGCGCTGCGTTACGAAAAAACCTTGCGCGGCGACCTACCGGTCGCCACCAGGGTGCCATTCTATCAGCAGACCTGCGAGTTCACCTGCGGTCCGTGCTGCCTGATGATGGCCATGGCCAATTTCGATGGCGGCTTCGTGCCCGATCCGGTGATGGAAATCCGACTCTGGCGCGAGGCGACGACCGTCTTCATGATGTCTGGGCCGGGAGGTTGCGAGCCATTCGGTCTGGCCGTTTCGGGATACGAAAGCGGGCTTGCGGCGGAGATCTACGTTTCCTTCTACGGCGCATTGTTCCTGCAATCGGTGCGTAGCGAGGACAAGCGCCGGATCATGGAATTGGCACAGGTCGACTTTCGCCGCCGCGCGGAACTTTACGGCATCCCGGTGAATTACCGTTCGTTCACCATCGACGATATCAGGGCGGCTCTCGCCGCGGGCAAACTGGTGCTGGTGCTGATCAGCGGCTTCCTGATGTTTGGCAAGAAGGTGCCGCACTGGGTGCTGGCCATCGGCGATGATGGCGATCATATTCTGATCCACGATCCGTGGGTCGAGGATGAAAGGCAGGAAACCATCCTTGATGCCGCCAACATTCCCGTGCCTTACGGCATCTTCATGAACATGGCGCAGTTCGGCCGCGACGGACTGCGTGCCGCCATCACTTTGGGAAAGAGATAATGACCTGGGTCATTCTTACCGGCAGGCAGAGCGATCTCGACCAGGTGGCGACACCGCACAAGATCATCACCAATCGTGACTATCTCGCGCATCCCTCGCTGTTTCGCGGCCAGCGGCCGAAGGTCATCAACCTGTCGAACAATTACGGCTACCAGAGCCGCGGCTATTATGCGTCGCTGCTGGCAGGTTCGCGCGGCCACAAGGTCATCCCGACCGTCGAGACGATGATCGACCTGTCGGAACGCAAGCTCTACGAGCATGCGTTGCCGGAACTGGAACTGGCGCTCAACAAATGCCGCAAGGATCTCGGCGGCGTATTCCCGGCGAAGGTCTGCATCTTCTTCGGCATCGGCCCATCCAAGGTCTGGGACCGTTTCGCAAAGCTGTTGTTCGACTGGTTCCGCGCGCCGGCGCTTGAGGTCCACCTCAAGGACAGCGCCGAATGGGCTTCGATCCGCAAGATCGGCCTCCACCCGCTGGCGCGCATGACCGAGGACGAGGAAAAAAGCTTCATCCAGTGCCTGGAGACTTACACCAATCGCGAGTGGCGCGACACCAAGGGCCGCACCCCGGCGCGCTACACCTTCGCCACGCTGGTCGATCCGCATGAGGAATTGCCGCCGTCGGAGATATCGTCGCTGCGCTACTGGGCAAAGATCGCCGAGAAGATGGGGGTCGAAATCGAGCCCATCACCAGGAAAGATCTCGCCAAGCTCGCGAATTACGATGCGCTGTTCATCCGCGAGACCACCTCGATTTCCAATCACACCTATCGTTTCGCCCGCCGCGCCCAGCAGGAAGGCATGCCTGTCATCGACGACCCGCTGTCGATGATCCGCTGCACCAACAAGGTCTATCTCAACGAACTGATGGCCTACAACAAGGTGCCGGTGCCGCCGACGGTGATGATCGCCGGCCCCTCTGATCTCGAACTCGCGGCGCAGACGCTGGGTTTTCCCCTGGTGTTGAAGATCCCGGATTCGTCATTCTCGCGTGGTGTCAAGAAATGCGCCAATTTCGAGGAGCTGAAGACGCTTGCCACCGAATGGCTAGAGGATTCCGATCTTCTGATCGCGCAGAAATTCATCCCGACCGAATATGACTGGCGTGTCGGCGTGCTCGGTGGCCAGCCGCTGTTTGCCGTGCACTATCTGATGGCCAAGAAGCACTGGCAGATCGTCAACCACAAGGCCAATGGCAAGCCCGACCAGGGCGGCATCAAGACCTTCACGCTGAAGGAGACACCGCCTCATGTCGTCGAAACGGCGGTGAAGGCGGCGCGCTGTATCGGCGACGGCCTCTATGGCGTCGACCTCAAGGAGACGAAGGACGGCGTCTTCGTCATCGAGGTCAACGACAATCCCAATCTCGACCACGGCTGGGAGGATTCCGGCGAGAAGGACGAGGTCTGGGTGCGACTGACGCAGTGGTTCCTGGAACGCCTGGACCGGCCGGGACGGTAGTCCAGCCGAGGGGAAACATGCAGTTCATCGTCATCGAGGATTTCACCGGCTGCGACCGCAAGGAAATCTATCGCCGGTTCCGCGACCGGGGCCGCCTGAAGCCGGAAGAGCTTGTCGTGCATCATAGCTGGATCGCGGCGGATGTGAGCCGCTGTTTCCTGCTGGTGGAGGCCGATGACGTCACGCTGCTGCAGCGCTGGGTCATCGAATGGGCTGACCTGGTCGAATTCGAGATCGTGCCCGTGGCGCCCAACAAGGACATGGCGGCGGCCTTGAGCGGGCACCTCTGATTTCCAGCGCCCGCGCTTTGCTCAATTTGGCGCAAGCCCCGATAACCTTAGTTTAAACTGTTTTGTGTTACTCGATCTATATTGAAGGTTGCTTCGGGTATTTCAGCAATATGATAAAGCTGTTTCAGTCGGGAAGTTGCGGGCGGGCATTGTATTTCTGTTTGCTAATATTTCTTTTTGGTTTCGATTATGCCAAGGGTCCAATCGAGCATTTTCTGGTCGGGACGAAGGAAGACCTCCAGAAGCAGATCTATGCGACCGACGGCGCGAAGATTGCGCGGAGCCAACAATCCTTTGTCGAGGGATTGAGAACAGGTGATCGCCCAGCGCAAGGCGGAGAGTCGTCGGCAGACCCTGTTCAGGAGCATGCCTCAGGGATGGTCGCTCAGGCGCTTGCCATGGAAGCGAAGAGCTCCGCCATCGGAACGATCTACATCTCGATACCCATGGCGATGGGCTACGCTACTCTGGTTGCGATCATCTGGATGGTATTCGCCCGGGTGCGCGACATTGGTTGGCCGGCTTTGGTCGGGTTCGGCGTCCTCGCTCCCAAACTGGCGATCGCATTGCTCCACGGTGGCCTTCCGCCACTGGCCTTCGACGTCCTGCGATACGGTTTCATTGTCGCGATGATTGTGCTTGGGCTTGTGCCGGGCAAACTTGCTCAAGGCACTCGTTCCGTACCCGTGCCGCAGATGATTATCGCTGAACCGATCAGGCGCATTCCGGGCCAGTTCGGTCAAAGGCGTCGCTAATGCGTGTCCGCCCAAAAGCGACCTCGGTTTTGGGAGACTGACATGATGAAGACAAAGACCTAAGGCCGTGGCCTGAATCCGTTTCGAGCGACGCGCTTCAGTCTGGATTGGGATTAGTCAGCGCCCGCGAGCCGACGGCGCGCTGGCATTCGTCGATCAGCCAATCGCGGAACGCGGCCACGACATCGCGCCTTGCGCTCCGCTCCGGGATGGTCAGGCAATAGGGCTGGCGCAATGCTATCGCGCTCGCGGCGGGGCGGACCAGCCGGCCATCCTCCACCGCCTCGGCACAGTAGATCCCTTGCGCCAGCGCCACGCCCAGCCCCGAAATGGCGAGGTCGAGGGCCGCGCGCGACGAATTGGCCGACAGGCCGCGCCGCACCGCTCGGCCAGGTTGGGCACCCGTCGCCTCGAACCAGTTGCGCCAGGACGGAAACGATGCGCCGGTCGGTCCCCAATCCGTGTGGATGAGCGGCGGCCCGGCGAGCGGCTCGCCGCCCGCGTTGGCCATGCCGGCAAGCTTTGGCGCGCATACGGGGTAGACCGCATCCCTGGCAATGTCCTCGGTCGGATGCTCGCGATAGTGCGGGCCGTAGGAGAGCCTGATGTCGATCAGCTCGCGGTCGAACGGCACCGGGTCGTCATCGCCCCGCAGCGATATGTCGGCGGCGCCTTGGCTTGCGACGAAGCCAGCCAGACGCTGCGAAAGCCAGCCCATGGCCATGGATGGCGGCACCGAGACCACCAGGCGCGGGCGGAATGCATCGCCGCCCAGTTCGCGCGAGACGCTGCCGATCTCCTGGAAGGCCACTGTCAGCCGCGGCAGCATTTCCGCACCGGCCTCGGTGAGGACAACGCGCCGGTTGACCCGCTGAAACAGCTTGCGGCCCATCTGCTCCTCCAAGGTGCGGATAAGCTGGCTGACGGCGGCGGCCGAGACCGAAAGCTCTTCCGCCGCCGCGGCAAAGCTGCCGGTACGTGCCGCGGCCTCGAAAGCTTGAAGCCCTTTCAGGGATGGAGATGTGACCATGGCCGCCCGATAGATAAGCTTGCCTTATCCAAATCGCAGGAATCGTCGTTTTTGGAAAGCTTTTTCGCCAACTAGAATGGTCGTCGTCAATCTCCAGCCTGGATCGAAGCCTAGTGGACCATCGCGACATCATCGCGTCACTGACACCGGAAGAGCGCAATCGGCTGACGGCCAAATCCGATGTCGCGGGCCTGTTCCAGCTCGGCGCTCATTTGGGTGCGATTGTCATCATTGGATCGTTGATCGCGGCGAGGGCGCCGTTCTGGCCATTGCTGATGCTGCCCCAAGGCATCCTGATCGTGTTCCTGTTCACGCTGTTGCACGAGACGGTTCACCGCACGGCTTTTGAAACACAGCGGCTGAACGATGGCGTGGCGCGGCTATGCAGCCTGGCGATCGCGCTGCCGGCCGACTGGTTCCGCTACTTCCATTTCGCTCACCACCGATACACGCAGGACCCGGAAAACGATCCCGAGCTCGCCTTCCCGAAACCGGAGACCTTGCGGCAATACATTGTCCACGTCTCGGGCCTGCCGGTGTGGTGGGGGCATTTCAAGACGCTGTACACCAATGCGCGTGGGAGCTGCCGCGACGGTTATGTGCCGCCAAAGGGCCTGCCCAAAGTGCGTGCCGAGGCACGTGCGATGATCGGGTTCTATATCGTGTTCCTCGCGCTTGCCGTCTGGTTCAAGGCGACGGTGCTGCTCTATGTCTGGATCATTCCCGCTCTGCTCGGGCAGCCGTTCCTGCGCCTCTATCTGCTGGCCGAGCACGGCCGCTGTCCATTCGTCGCCAACATGCTGGAAAACACCAGGACGACGCTAACCAACTGGGCGGTGCGCAAGCTGGCCTGGAACATGCCGTTCCATGCCGAGCATCATGCCTATCCCGGCGTGCCGTTTCACCAATTGCCGCGGTTTCACGCGCTGATCGAGCGGCATCTGAAGGTGGTCGAGATCGGCTACCTCAGCTTCCACGAGAAATACCTGGAAACACTGAGCTGAGCTTGTCCCGATGCCGTCAGCCGATCTGGCTGCGCAGCGCGCGTGATTTCAACAGACGCTGGATGTCGGCCGCCTTCGACGGCACGCCGATCAGATAGCCTTGCGCCTCGACACAACCATGGGCGCGCAGCATGTCGAGTTGCCTCCCGGTTTCGACGCCCTCGGCCGTGACGACGATGCCAAGCTCGGTGCCGAGACCGATGATGGTGCGAACGATCGCCGCCGTGTCGCGATTGCCCATGTCGTGAATGAATGATCGGTCGATCTTGATCTTGTCGACCGGAAAACGCCTGAGGTAGCCCAGCGAGGAATAGCCGGTGCCGAAATCGTCCAGCGCGATGCGGATACCGAGCTCACGCAGCTGGCGCAGCGTTTTCAGCACGGCTTTGCTCTCGTCCATCAGCACGGTTTCGGTGATTTCCAGTTCGAGCTGTCCGGCCGGCACGCCGGAAAAGGCCAGAGCCGAGATGACGATGCGGGCAAACCCGCTGCTTTTGAGCTGCACCGCCGAGACATTGACCGCAATGCGCAAACCCGGCGGCCAGCCAGCCGCCACCGCGCAGGCTTTCCTCAGCGCCCACTCGCCAAGTGGCACGATCAGTCCGGTCTCTTCGGCGACCGGGATGAATTGATCCGGCTCCACCCCGCCGCGCGCTGGTGAATGCCAGCGCATCAAGGCTTCCGCGCCGATGATCTCGCCGGAGGCGATGTTCATGATGGGCTGGAAATCGAGATCGAATTCCTGGCGCAACAGCGCCGCCTCCAGGTCTACTTCAAGCGCCCGGCGGGCCTGAACCACGGCGTCCATTCCAGGTTCGAAGAAGCGATAGAGGTTTCGCCCATCGTTCTTTGCCCGATAGAGCGCCGTATCGGCGTTCTTCAGCAGCGTGTCGGCGTCGCGGCCATCGGCGGGGAAAACGGCGATGCCCAGGCTGACGCCGACATGCATGTCCCGGCCCTTGTCGCGAAACGGTTTTGCGATTGCCTCGACGATGCGTTTCGCCAGTTTCTCGGCATCGGCAATGCCCACCGAGTTGGATTGGATGACGACGAACTCATCACCGCCGAAGCGGGCGACCATATCTGCATCATTGCGCAGGCAACGCTGCAGTCTTTCGGCCACACTCTTCAACAGCCAGTCACCGGCGGGATGCCCCCAGGTGTCGTTGACCGCCTTGAAACGGTCAAGGTCGAGCGAGAAGATCGCGAGCGGCGTAGCGGCTGCATCCTCCAGCGCAAAATCGAGCCGCTCGCGAAACATCGATCGGTTGGGCAGTCCGGTCAGCATGTCGTGATGCGCAAGATGGGTCATGCGCTCTTCGGCCAGACGGCGTTCCGTGACGTCGTCGAACGTCGCCACCCAACCGCCGCCACTCATCGGCTGGCGCACCACCAGAAACGTCCTGCCGTCGGCAAGATGGCGATACGTCGAATGCATTTTTCCCGCCCGACGGCAGGCTTCGGTCTTGGCGACTTCGCTGTCGACGTCGATCTTCGTGTAGATGCCGAGTTCCAGCAGTCGCTCGAGCGCGTCGCGATGCGTCGTTCCAAGCGGGAAGTCGGCCGCCGTGACGTTGTACAATTCCAGAAAGCGCCCGTTGCGCACGATCATCTTGCCGTCGGCGTCGTACATCAGCAGGCCTTGCGACATGTTGGCGAGCGCTGCGTCGAAACGGCGATGCTGCTCCTTGAGGTCCTGCTCGGCGCGCCGCTGTTCGGTGATGTCCTCGTAGATCGAGACCCAGCCGCCCGAAGCCAGCGGCCGGTGCGAGATAAGGATGATACGGCCGTCCGACAGGATTTCTTCGTAGGTCGAAGGCTTCGCCTGGTCGATATAGGGCTTGCGGATCGCATAGAGCTCGTCGGCGCTTTGCGAGGCGACGCCGAGCTCGACGCTGTGCCGCAGGATGTCGATGAAGCGGATGCCTGGCAGCACCACCTTGGCGTCGAGGTGGAAGATGTCGATGTAGTTGCTGTTGCAGATGATCATGCGTTCATCGGCGTCGAACATGCACAGGCCATGCGACATGTTTTCGACAGCGGCTGAAAAGCGTTCGTTCTGCTCGCGCAGCTCATCTTGCACGCGGCGCGACCCCTCCACGTCTCCGGCCACCCGTTCCGGAACGATCGAACCATCCTTGACGACGGGCATGAGGCGCCCCTGCGGTGCTTGATCGAACACCACACTGTTGACGCTTTCGGTTAATTTAGCGTTTTCTGGCCTAGCGCGGATGTCGCAACTTGATGTCTTGATGTCTCGATCGCCGAAAACCGCTTCAGGAACGCAGTCTGTGCCCAGGTAACCGAGCGTGGCGCGAAGTCGAAGCGCTCAGCGGAAAAACCGCGCGGGCGGCCGAAGAACTCGGTCGCCTCGGCGGTCGAAAACCCGGCGAGCAGTGTTGCCTCGAAATAGGCGGCGATCTGGTCGGCGCGTTTGATCTCCTTGCGCAGTAAGGCGGCCGGTTCGGGAGGCAGCGAGAAACGCAGATGGATGGCGCGTTGCAGGCGCAATTCGCAGTCCTTGTAGCTGCCGCCCATCACCGACTTGAATGGCGAGATCATGTCGCCGATGACATATTCGGGCGCATCGTGCAGCAGCGCCGCCAATTGGTCGTCGGCCGAAGCCTGCGGCACCAGTTCGTTGAACAGCGCCTCGACCAGCAGTGAATGCTGGGCCACCGAAAAAGCGTGCTCACCGCTGGTCTGGCCGTTCCAGCGCGCGACGCGGGCGAGCCCATGTGCGATGTCCGAAATCTCGATGTCGAGCGGCGAGGGATCGAGCAGGTCGAGCCGGCGGCCGGACAGCATGCGCTGCCAGGCGCGTGGCGGCGCACCGGCGCGGTCCGCCGCCATCAGGCTTCCTCCGCGCCGGCGGTTTCCTGCGGGAAACTGAATTTGGCCCAGGCGGGGATGGTGAGCGTTACTGGCACATCGCCCGCCAGGATCGGTTGGCCGACGTCCAACGCCGTCTTGACCCTGTCGATGCGGGCAATGGCAAGCCCTGAGGTGCCGGCACTCGAGCCGAGCGTGCCGACCGACCGCCCCTCGACAGTCAGTTCGGTGCCGACGGCGGGCAGGGGAAGCCTGGCCTCGACAATCAGCACGCGCCGCCGGGCCGTGCCCCGATGGTGCATGCGCGACACGACCTCCTGGCCGACATAGCAGCCCTTCTTGAAGCCGACACCGCCCATCTCGTCGAGCAGCACGTCATGCGGAAACGCATCGCCGAGTGCATAATCGGTACCGCTCTCGGCAATGCCGCGGGCGATGCGGAAGGCCTGCCACGCGGCGATGTCGCCGGTATCCCCGGTACCGGCATAGACGCGTGTGACGGCTTCGTCGCCAAAGCGCCTGTCGGCGACCGCGGTTGAATCACTTTCTGAAGCGATTGATTCCTTTCCCCACGCGACAGTGACGAGCGTTTGTTCCGACTTGGCAATCTCGACCTTGGCGCGAAGCTTGTAGAGCATCAGCCGGCGAATGAAATCATCTAAAACGTCGGCACGGCATTCGATGCTGAAGGCGTTTTCTCCTGCCCGTGAGATCAGGAAGTCGAACAGGATCTTGCCTTGCGGCGTCAACAGCGCGCCCGGCTTTGCCTCACCATTGCCAAGCGTATCGAGATCGGTGGTCAGGATGTTTTGCAGAAAGTGTTCGGCATCCGGGCCGGAGACGGAGATCAGCGCGCGGTCTTTCAGCGGGGCAAAGGACATGGGGCGGATAAAAGCCTGATCTTGCAAAACGGTTGGCCATTACGTAAGCCGCTGACACTCCCCCCGCAAGAGAGCATCACCATGACCTACGACCTCATCCTGACAGGCGGCACAGTGGTCAATCATGACGGCGAGGGGCTGCGCGATATCGGCGTGAAGGGCGGGCGCATCGCCTTGATCGGCGATCTACGCCAGGCCTCGGCTGGCGAGACGATCGACTGCCGGGGCCTGCATATCCTGCCCGGTGTCGTCGACAGCCAGGTGCATTTCCGCGAGCCGGGACTGGAGCACAAGGAAGATCTGGAAACGGGATCGCGGGCTGCCGTGCTCGGCGGTGTCACCGCCGTCTTCGAGATGCCCAACACCAACCCGCTAACCACCAGCGAGGCAGCGCTTGCCGACAAGGTCCGGCGCGGCAGCGGCCGCATGCATTGCGATTTCGCTTTCTGGGTTGGCGGCACCCGCGACAACGCCAGGGACGTCGGCGACCTCGAGCGCTTACCGGGGGCTGCGGGAATAAAGGTCTTCATGGGATCGTCCACCGGCGACCTGCTGGTCGAGGACGATGAAGGTGTCGCCTCGATCCTGCGAAACACGCGCCGCCGCGCCGCTTTTCATTCGGAGGACGAGTTCCGGCTGCGCGAGCGCCTGGGCGAGCGCATCGAGGGCGACCCGTCATCGCATCCGGTCTGGCGTGACGAGATCGCCGCCTTGCGCTGCACCGAACGGCTGGTCCGCATCGCGCGCGACGTTCGCGCCCGCATCCATGTCCTGCACATCTCGACCGCCGAGGAGATCCTGTTCCTCGAGCATCATAAGGACGTCGCGACTTGCGAGGCTACGCCGCACCATCTGACGCTGAGCGCCGACGACTATGCGCGGCTCGGTACGCTGATCCAGATGAACCCGCCGGTGCGGGACAAGCGCCATCGCGACGGCGTCTGGCACGGCATTGCGCAGGGCGTTGTCGACGTGCTCGGCTCCGACCACGCACCGCACACATTGGCCGAGAAGGCAAAGTCCTATCCGGCTTCGCCCTCGGGCATGACCGGCGTGCAGACGCTGGTGCCGATCATGCTCGACCACGTCAATGCCGGCCGGCTGACCCTGCAGCGTTTCGTCGATCTCTCCAGCCATGGCCCGCAGCGCATCTTCGGCATGGCGAGGAAAGGCCGCATCGCCGCCGGGTATGATGCCGACTTCACCATTGTCGACATGAAGCGGCGCGAAACCATCACCAACGCGCAGGCCGGCTCGAAAGCCGGCTGGACCCCTTATGACGGCAAGCAGGTGACCGGGTGGCCGATCGGCGCCGTCATTCGCGGCACGCGCGTCATGTGGGAGGGCGAGATCGCTACACCTAGCCAGGGCAGGGCGGTGAAGTTCTCCGAGGCGCTGCCCGGTTAGACGGCCATTGCCGACGCGTCACGTCTTTGATTTTTAAGCGCTCTGCACTATGTTCAGAGCACCATGAAGGCACAACTCGAGCCTATGATTGACCCCGCCGAGTTTCCAGAGCTGCAAGCGCTCTTGTGGAATCGCGATGTCGCACGACTGATCCCGGCCAACGAAGCATTTGCGTTGTACGAGCGCAATTGGCGCTTTGTCGATCAAACACGGCTTACGGCGCGCGAAAAGCTGCTTATCCAGAATCTTGCCAGCGAATTCGGTCACGGCATCCTTCTGACCACCGGCTAAATCTCTTCCTATCTTCGTGTCGCATCTGCAACATCAACCGGACACAGTGCGAGCGAAAGTCATGAAGAAATTCAGGAAGCCCGAGCACATGATTATCTCGGAAGCCCTCGCGCTTATGGACCGTGACTTCCTGACGGCAACCCAATGCTGGTTCGGTGGCGGGACGGCGATTGTGTTGAAATTGGGCGAGTATCGGCGGTCGTTGGATGTCGATTTTCTGTGCGCGGATGCCGACGGCTATCGCCAATTGCGAACGTCGGCGGTCGAACGCGGGGTAAGGGCATTCTTTCCCGAACCAGTCGAAGCTGTTCGAGATTTTCGGATTGATCAGTATGGCCTGAGGACCGTGTTGCGGTTGAAGGGACAATTGATCAAGTTTGAAATCGTTCGTGAAGCCCGCATCCCATTGCAAGGTCGTTTCGATGACGATCTAAACGTTCCTTCTTTGATCCCCTCGGACATGTTCGCCGAGAAGTTATTGGCGAATGCCGACCGATGCCAAGACCGTGCTGTCGGCTATCGCGATGCTATTGACCTTGGAATGTTGGTCAGCGCCTATCAGGAGATCCCGAGCGACGCCGTAGCGAAGGCCCAGGGTGCATATGGACAGGATGTCCGGCACAAGGTTGCGTGGGTGGTCAACAAGCTTCGGGATACGGTAGAGCTGAGTTACGCAGCCGAGATACTGCAGATGGAGGCTGACAAGGCTAGCGGTGCCATTTCGGTTCTTCGAAACGAGAGCATTCGCATTTGGCCGGATGCTGGCATCGGTGCAGAATCCGCCAGCCCGCTCAAATAGCAACATTGTCTACGATGCTGCTCGCATCCTGCCGCAAGCAGGCTGCACCTTCAATCGCCGGCGACGAAGAAGGTCCATTGCCCGGCAGGCGTGATGCCGACGCGGTAGAAGATGTAGGCGCCGAACTGCTTCATGTCATCGAAATCGCCGGCGGTGACGATCTTGAACAGCTCGACCCGCTGCTTGGCGTCGAGCTTGTCGAGCGGCAGCGCGAAGAAATACGGCCAGACATAGAGTTCCTGTGGCGTGCCCGCATCGACATGGACGTAGCCGGCGCTGAGCACCTCCTCCAGAATGGCCAGGATCTCCTGGCCGTCAGGGTCGCCCGACAGCCCCTTGAGAAAGGCGATGGCGTCGCCATCGATGTCGGCCAACGACAACTGGGTCATGCTGTCGCCCTTGCCGATCAAGGGCCTGAGCTTCTCGATGTCGCCGCTCTTGCAGCCTTCGATGATCAGGTCATGCATGCGCCGCACGGGCTCGGGTAGCTTGCCGAGGTCGTAGACGACTTCCGGCAGGGGCGCCTCGGGATCGACACGCGGCCTTTTGCTGCCGCCATCCGATGGGCTGTCCGGCTCCGCGGCGTCCGGGGCGGCCGGCTGGCTGCTCGAAGGCGCCGTTCCCACCGGGGCAGGCATGGGAACCGTGCTTCCGGGCGTCGAACTATCGCCATCCGTTGCCGGTGTGACCGGGGAGGGGAGTTCTTCGTTTTTGATCTCGCTCAGCGCATGGGCAGGGCTGCTGGCCAGGCACGTCACCAAGGCAATCGCACCACAGCAAGCGGCGAGGCGGATGTAGAGGACGAGGCCCTTCGACCTGCCCGACATCGGAAAATTCACTGCCCGTATCTCCCTGCTCCGGGCATGGTGCCCGGTCGGCATCCAATCGTCAAAGAACCTGATATTGGTTCAGTGCCGCAGCCGATCGGGTTCGAAGGCGCCACCAATCACCTTTTCACGCATACGGTCCAGCAGGGCAAGGGCCGAGGTCTCGCCATTGGCGCGCAGCATTTCGCCGAATGCCGTTTCGAGCGCCGCCTCGGCAATGATCTCGGGCTCGATGCCGGCCGAAAGGCCTTCCGCCCAGGCTTCGCTGTGGCTCTCAACCGCCGTCAGGCGCTTCTCTTCCCTGACCAGCGCGTCGATATCGTTGGCAGCATGTTCCATAAGCGATGTCCACCCTTTCAAGCGGCAACCCATCAGTGTGGATCAGGCTTGATCTGTTCCATTCATAGGCAACTTCAAGTAAGTATCTGTAAATACGACATTTTTTTGATCGTCTTTTACAGGGGCCAACTGTGTTCGGCGAAGCTGCGTTTCAACCCGGATCAAACTTAGCCGATTAGGCCGGCCTGCGGGGCGAAAACCTTCAGTTTGAGTTAATTCTGCATCCGCGTGGTAACGTTTGATTAATGCTGTTGCAGAAGTGCAACATCAGGATTGCACCAAGATATAGACAGGCACAAGCCGGATATATGGATGATCCCCCGGCTACTGGCCTATATCTCTTGATGGATGCTCAGTTGCCATAGCGCGAAGCGATGTCGCGCGACAGCGTCTCACCTTCCTTCATATAACGGCTGATGGCTTCGGTGGCCGAAGCGGTACACCGGCTGTAGGTGCCGCCGAAGGAGCGGTAGCCGCGATTGAAGCTGGCGATGAAGCGGGCGCGGCGTTCTGGATCGGGATTTTCCGAATCGAGCAGTTTTTCCATCTCGCCCCGCCACCGGTCGCCCTTCTCCCCGCACAAATTGCGCAGGAAATGCAGCGATCCCAGAACCTCCGCCAACCGCATCAGCCCCGGCTCGAACGGCGACTCGGCACTGAACGCGGGCCGTACCGGGACGGCCGCGCTGACGGCAAGGCAAATGGCGAGGAGTATCGACGGACGGTTCATAAGCCCAAAGCCGTTTTGGCCTGCCGAACGGCCCAAGTCGTGGCTGGCGAGACAACATGAGCCTTGTGGCGAAACAATTTGTCGCCTGCAAGGCGATTTTTGAGCGCGGCGTCAGCGTGTTTGAATGTGACCGAGGAGTTCCTCGGCGACCGCCAACACCGAGCCGGCAAGCGGCAACAGGGTAATCTCTTTGAGTGTATAGAAGGCCGCTGTCTCGGCGTCGTCGCTGGCCACGGCCTCGCCACCGGCATAGGCGGCGCCGAAGACCGTGAGGAGATAATCGACCGGGTGGCTGTCGTCCCTGCCGTCGATGTGGATTTCCCGAAGCGGGCGAAAGCCGGTGGCGCGCAAGCCGGTCTCTTCCATCAGTTCACGCCGTGCCGCGTCCTCCAGTGTCTCGTCGCCTTCGACCTTGCCGCCGGGAAAGGCGTAGAGCCCTTGCGAAGGCGGCCTTGCCCGTTTCACGAGGAGCACGCTGTCCCCCCGCACGACGGCGACCGAGACGGCGGGGAGTGTCTTGCGCGCTTCGTTCATGATCAGGCTCATTCGAGGACCGGTCTGTTGTGGATCGCCCGGTAGAAGGAAGCATTACCGGTTGCGCGCCCCCCATTCCATAGCCACTTTCAAAGCCGAACCATTCGAAAGGCTCCATCATGTGCGGACGCTTTGCCTTGACCGCCACGCCGGGCCAGACCGCTGCCTTTCTGGGCCTTGCCGAGTTGGAGGAATTTCCGGCGCGTTACAATATCGCGCCGACGCAGCCTGTGTTGATGGCGATCGCCGGCGCCCCCCGCGCGCCCGGCTCCAACCTGCCGGACCGGCAGCCGATGCTGGTGCGCTGGGGCCTACTTCCCGCCTGGGTCAAGGACACCAGGGAGTTTCCGCTGCTGTTCAACGCGCGCTCCGAAGGTGCGATCGAAAAGGCCTCGTTCAAGGCCGCCATGCGCCACCGCCGCGCGCTGGTGCCAGCATCCGGCTTTTACGAGTGGCGGCAGACCGGAGGCAAGAAGGGGCAGCCCTATTGGATCCGCCCCAGGCATGGCGGGCTGGTCGCCTTTGCCGGCCTGATCGAAACCTATGCCGAGCCGGGCGGATCGGAGATGGACACCGGCGCCATCCTGACCGTCAATGCCAACGCCGATGTCGCCCATATCCATGACCGGATGCCGGTGGTGATCGATATTTCCGACTTTGCCCGCTGGCTGGATTGCCGCACGCGCGAACCGCGCGATGTCGCCGACCTACTGCGGCCGGCACAGCGCGATTTCTTCGAGGCGATTCCTGTCTCCGACCTCGTCAACAAGGTCGCCAACACCGGACCCGAAATTCAGGAGAGGGGCGAGATCGGGCCGGAACCCGAGAAAGTCAGGCGCCAGAAGCCCAGCGCGGACAATAGTCAACTGACGCTGTTCTAGCGAAGCCCGTGGTCTTCATGTCCAGGGCGCCTGTTCGCGCCCTCAGTGCCGGCGATTGCGTCGGCTGGAGCGCCGCTTCAGGCGGCGCGGGGCGATACGATCTTCTGCGCCGGCTTCTTCTTCTTCGCTGTGTGAAGAAGGGCGGCGACAATGGCTGCCGGTCCGATGGCACGATAGTGGTTGGCCAGCGCCGGTTGCTTGGCGCGGTTGGCTTCCTGCTTGCTTCGAGGCATGTTTCTCTTCCCAGATAACGTTTTCGTGTATGCGATCTGGTTGCTGAATCAGACCAAATCGTGACGCTTGGTGATCTAGCCGGCGAATGTTTCATGACTGTGCCGACATGTTTAATAAAATGTTTCATTGGCTGATTCCGTGTGATCGGGCGATACGTTTGCCGGCACTCGCGATGTTTTTCCCGGGATCAGCGACTTGACGGCAACACTGGTCAAGGCGATAAAGCCGCGCATGAAAACGTCTTTCGCCATTTGTGGCATTTGCATTATTGGCTAGCCTCGCGCTGGTCCGGACGTTTTCGCCTCATCTTCCCCAGATTGGACAAACGCCCCGGCCAGCAGGCTGGAGCCTGATTTGCGCCTCGGCGCTGGACCGGCTCCATCCAGACAAGAAGTTCTGAACGGGAAGCATGGAATGTCTGACGCATCACAGGGCCTGCGCCTCTACAACACGCTGACGCGCACGAAAGAGGACTTCGTGCCGATCGATCCGAGAAATGTGCGCATGTATGTCTGCGGCCCCACCGTCTACGACTTCGCCCATATCGGCAACGCCAGGCCGGTGATCGTCTTCGACGTGCTGTTCCGTCTGCTGCGCCATCTCTATGGCGAGACGCACGTCACCTATGTGCGCAACATCACCGATGTCGACGACAAGATCAACGCGCGCGCGCTGCGTGATTTCGGCGGCGAGATATCAGCCGGCACACTGTCGCTCAACGAAGCGATCCGGCGGGTTACCGAAAAAACGGCCGATCAGTTCCACAGGGATGTCGCCACGCTTGGCTGCCTGGAGCCGACGGTCGAGCCGCGCGCGACCGAATTCGTCGAGCCACGCGCCGACGGCAAGGCCGACATGATCACCTTGATTCAAAGCCTGATCGGACGCGGCCATGCCTATGTCGCGGCAGGCGAAGTTCTGTTCGATACGGCGTCGATGCCGGACTATGGGCAATTGTCGAAACGCAATCTCGACGAGCAGCAGGCTGGCGCCCGTATCGCCGTCGACGCGCACAAGAGGAACCCCGGCGATTTCGTGCTGTGGAAACTGTCATCGCCGGAGGAGCCTGGCTGGCAAAGTCCATGGGGCAGGGGCCGGCCCGGCTGGCATATCGAATGCTCGGCCATGTCGGCTGCCTATCTCGGCGAGGTCTTCGACATCCATGGCGGCGGCCTCGATCTGATCTTCCCGCACCATGAGAACGAGATCGCCCAGTCGCGCTGCGCCCACGGCACGTCGGTCATGGCCAATGTGTGGATGCACAATGGCTTCCTGCAGGTCGAGGGCCAGAAGATGTCGAAGAGCCTCGGCAATTTCTATTCGATCCACGAGTTGCTGGAGACTGACACTTTTGGTGGTCGCAAATGGCCCGGCGATGTGCTGCGGCTGGCGATGCTGATGACGCATTATCGCGAGCCGATCGACTTTTCCGTGCGCAAGCTGGAGGAGGCGGAAAACACGCTGCGCAAATGGAAACGCGCGGCGGACCTGGCGCTGGCGGCGGGAAGTCAGTTGCCGGTGGAGGTCGTGGAGGCGCTGTCGGATGATCTCGCGACCTACGCGGCCTTCCAGCAGCTCACCCAGCTTGCCGGCGAGGCGACCGACTTTGATGGCAGCGGCGCTGGCGAGAATGGCGCTGCGGCTTCCTTGAAAACCTCGCTCGCATTCCTCGGTTTCGACGTGGGCGCGGCCAAGGTCGACGAGGCCGCGATTGCTGCAGCCATCGCCAGGCGCTTACAGTTCATCGCCGCCAAGAACTGGGCCGAGGCCGACCGCATCCGCGATGAACTTCTGGCGCAAGGTGTACAGTTGAAGGACGGCAAGGACCCGGTCACCGGCGAGCGCGTGACGACGTGGGAGATCAAGCGGTGAGGATGATGGCGGGAATGGAGAGGTCATCGCGAGGCGCCCCCCTCTGTCCTGCCGGAAATCTCCCCCTCAAGGGGGGAGATTGGATGCCGCTTCAGCTTTCGCCAATCGTCGACGTTGAAGGTTCGGCGCTATCGACGAAGCCGCCGATCTCCCCCCTTGAGGGGGAGATTTCCGGCAGGACAGAGGGGGGCGCCTCGCGATGACCCATCATCTCGTATCTCCCCTTAATCGCGGCAATGCGCGCAAGATGCGCAAGGCAATGACCGATGCCGAACTCAAACTTTGGAATGAGATCAGAGCGCATCGCCTTATGGGCTTGGCTTTCAGGCGCCAGAAGCCGATCGGTGGCTACATCGTCGACTTTGCTTGCCCGACCAAAAAACTGATCGTCGAGATTGACGGCTCCCAACACGCAACGGCCAAAGCCTCGGAAATGGATGCGGCGCGTACCGCGAAGCTTGAAGCGCTGGGCTGGACCATCCTGCGCTTCTGGAACGACGACGTCATTCGCGATATCGACAATGTCTGCCAGCACATCGTCATCTCGGCTGGCCTGACCAATGCCGAAATGTCGCCTGGCGAACCAGCAACGGAGGAGCTCGTTCCATGATCGACCATCTTGGCATCGCCGTTTCCGATCCCGATGCAACAATGTCGAGGCGGTCTGCCATGATCCGGAGTGAAAACCGATGAGCCTCGACAACCGGCCGGTCTACACCGGCGGCTGCCAGTGCGGCGCGGTGCGCTTCCGCGTCGAAGGCGCGCTTGGCGACGCCTCGGTCTGCCACTGCCGCATGTGCCAGAAGGCCAGCGGCAATTTCTACCTGCCGCTGGTCTCGGTGCGCGGCGCCAAGCTCGACTGGACGCGCGGCGAGCCCAAGCGGTTCCGGTCCTCCAATGCCGCCTGGCGCGGCTTCTGCGCCGACTGCGGCACGCCGCTGACCTTCGAGGCGCCGGACGGCATGGCGCTGACGATCGCCGCTTTCGACGATCCGGCTGGTATCGCGCCGACCATCCAATGGGGCACGGAAGCAAAACTGCCCTATGTGGATTCCATTCCACGATTGCCGGGCGAGGACACGATGGCGGATATGGGCTCGGCCCCCTATCTCGCCGAACTCGTCTCCTATCAGCACCCTGACCACGACACCGACCAATGGCCGCCGGAGGAAAGACCATGACCGAGACCGTCCGAACCGGCGGCTGCCAATGCGGCGCCGTGCGCTTCCGCATAAAGGGCGCGCTGGGACGCCCGTCCATCTGCCATTGCCGCATGTGTCAGAAACAGTTCGGCTCCTTCTTTGGCGCGCTGGTGACGGTGCCCAAGGATGGTGTCGAATGGACCCATGAGGAGCCGAGCTATTTCCAGTCGTCGGTCAACATCGATCGCGGCTTCTGCGCCCGGTGCGGCACGCCGTTGACCTACCGCCAGCCCGGCGGGCTCGAGATCGCCATCGGCGCCTTCGACGACCGCTCCGACCTGGCGCCGCGGATCCAGGTCAACTATGCGGCACGGCTACCTTGGGTGGAGACGATCTTCGACCAGCCCGTCCACCAGGATCCCGATTATTACGCACGGCAGGAGCAGATCATCTCCTTCCAGCATCCCGATCACGAAACGGCCAACTGGCCGCAACAGGGCCTGAAACTATGAGCTTGCGCACCCTCTACCCGGAAATCGAACCGTTCGACTCGGGCATGCTTGATGTCGGTGACGGCCATAGGGTCTATTGGGAGCGGTCCGGCACCAAGGGCGCCAAGCCGGCCGTGTTCCTGCATGGCGGGCCGGGCGGCACCATCTCGCCAAAACACCGGCGGCTGTTCGACCCAAAGCGTTACGACGTCATCCTGTTCGATCAGCGCGGTTGCGGAAAGTCGACGCCGAACGCCTCGCTGGAGGCCAACACGACCTGGCATCTCGTTGCCGACATCGAACGCCTGCGCGAAATGGCCGGCTTCGATAAATGGCTGGTGTTCGGCGGCTCCTGGGGCTCGACGCTGGCGCTCGCCTATGCCGAGACACACCCTGATCGCGTCAGCGAACTGGTGGTGCGCGGCATCTACACACTGACCCGTGCGGAGCTCGAATGGTACTATCAGTTCGGCGTCTCCGAGATGTTTCCCGACAAATGGGAGCGTTTCCTGGCACCGATTCCCGAGGCCGAGCGCGGCGACATGATGGCCGCCTACCGCAAGCGGCTGGTCGGGTCCGATCGCAAGGCTCAGATAGAGGCCGCCCGCGCCTGGAGCCTGTGGGAAGGCGAGACGATCACCCTGCTGCCGGAGCCTGAAACCAGCGGTCCGTTTGGCGAGGACGACTACGCCGTCGCCTTCGCCCGCATCGAAAACCACTATTTCGTCCATGCCGGCTGGCTGGAGGAGGGGCAGTTGCTGCGCGATGCGGGGAAGCTCAAGGACATCCCCGGCACCATCGTCCACGGCCGCTACGACATGCCGTGCCCGGCGCGCTACGCCTGGGCGCTGCACAAGGCGTGGCCGAAGGCGGACTTTCATCTGATCGAAGGCGCTGGCCACGCCTATTCCGAGCCCGGCATCCTCGACCAACTGATCCGGGCTACGGACAAGTTTGCGGGAAAATGACGATGACCCGTGAGCGCCTGTTCCTCTTCGACACCACGCTCCGCGATGGCCAGCAGACGCCGGGCATCGACTTTTCGGTCGAGGACAAGATCGCGATTGCCAAACTGCTCGACGAGTTCGGCTTCGACTATGTCGAAGGTGGTTATCCCGGCGCCAATCCGACCGATACCGCCTTCTTCCAGCAGAAACGCACGGCACGCGCGAAATTCGTCGCCTTCGGCATGACCAAGCGGGCTGGGGTTTCTGCCTCCAATGATCCGGGGCTGGCGGCACTCGTCCAGTCGAAGTCGGACGCCATCTGCTTCGTCGCCAAGAGCTGGGACTATCATGTCCGTGTGGCGCTCGGCTGCACCAACGAGGAGAACCTCGAGTCTATAAAGGCTTCCGTCGAGGCATCCGTCGCTTCGGGCAAGGAAGCAATGGTCGACTGCGAGCATTTCTTCGACGGCTTCAAGGCCAACCCGGACTATGCGGTGGCCTGCGCCAAGACCGCCTATGATGCGGGCGCGCGCTGGGTTGTGCTTTGCGACACGAATGGCGGCACGCAGCCCTCGGAAGTGCGGGCAGTTGTTGAAAAGGTCATCGCCGCAGGCATTCCGGGCGGGCATCTCGGCATCCACGCCCATGATGACACCGGCCAGGCGGTGGCCAATTCCCTTGCCGCCGTCGAGGCTGGCGTACGCCAGATCCAGGGCACGCTGAACGGCATCGGCGAACGTTGCGGCAACGCCAATCTGATCTCGATCGTGCCGACACTGGCGCTGAAGCCGGCTTTCGCCGACCGCTTCGAGACTGGAATTTCAGCCGAAGTGCTAACCGGCATCTCCAGGCTGTCCCGCGCCTTCGACGAATTGCTGAACCGCGCCCCGGAAGCGCAGGCGCCCTATGTCGGCTCTTCCGCCTTCGCCACCAAGGCCGGCATTCATGCCTCGGCGCTCGCCAAGGAGCCGGCGACCTATGAGCACGTGCCGCCGGAATCGGTCGGCAACCGCCGCCGCGTCATGGTATCCGACCAGGGCGGCAAGGCCAATTTCCTCGCCGAGTTGAAGCGGCGCGGCATCGATGTGCCGAAAGACGACCACCGGCTCGATGCCCTGATATCCGTGGTCAAGGAGCGCGAGGCGTCGGGCTATGCCTATGAGGGCGCCGACGCCTCCTTCGAACTCCTGGCGCGCAAGATGTTGCATGGCTTGCCCGAGTTCTTCCACGTCACCTCGTTCCGCTGCATGATCGAGCGCCGCTTCGATGCCAATGGCCAGTTGAAGACGGTGTCGGAAGCGGTGGTCAAGGTGCTGGTCGAGGGCGAGGAGAAGATGTCGGTGGCCGAGGGCCATGGCCCCGTCAACGCGCTCGACATCGCGCTGCGCAAGGATCTCGGCAGATACCAGAAGGAGATCGCCGATCTCGAACTCGCCGACTTCAAGGTGCGTATCCTCAACGGCGGCACCGAGGCCATCACCCGCGTGCTCATCGAATCGCATGACGGTACCGGCGCCCGCTGGTGGACGGTCGGCGTCTCCGAAAACATCATCGACGCCTCGTTTCAGGCGCTGATGGATTCGATCATCTACAAGCTGATGAAGAATCGCGAGATGGCGGGGCTGGTGGCGGCGGAGTAAGCTTGAACCATCAGCGAAAGTCCATTGATCCATCAGAACTTTGCGATGGTCTTGCCAAGGCTACTGGGCCATAGCGTTGGGCCATGGCCGCTGAAGCAATTATCTCCGATGCAGATTCAAAAGCCCGCCGCGGCTTCTTGCTGGCGCTGGGTGCCTATCTCTTGTGGGGGTTGCTGCCCTTCTACATGAAGGCGGTGGCGCATCTGCCGCTCGCCGAGGTCATTGCACATCGCATCGTCTGGTCGGTGCCGATTGCCGCGGCGGTCCTGATCTGGGCCGGCCGCACAGCGGACTTCAAGGCGGCGATCCGTTCGCCCCGCACCATCGCCATGGCGGCGCTGACGGCGGCGCTGATCTCGGTCAACTGGGGCATCTATGTCTGGGCGATCGCCGTCGATCGCACGGTCGAGACCGCGCTAGGCTATTACATCAACCCGCTGGTCAGCGTCGTCGTCGGCGCGCTGCTGCTCGGCGAGCGGCTCGACCGGCTGCAGATCGCGGCGGTGGTGCTTGCGGCGGTCGCCGTCGCGGTGCTGACGATCGAGGGTGGCAAGCTGCCCTGGGTGTCGCTGGCGTTGGCGTTTTCCTTCGCCGCCTACGGCTTCTTCCGCAAGACGCTGCCGATTGGTCCCAGCCAGGGTTTCCTGCTCGAAGTGCTTTTGCTGTCGGTGCCGGCGCTGGGCTACATCACCTTCCTGATCGCCACCGGACAGGACCATTTCGTCTCCAGCAGTGGCACCGACACCGCGCTGCTCATCGGCTGCGGGCCGGTGACCGCCGTGCCGCTGCTGCTGTTCGCCTTCGGCGCCAAGCTGCTGCGCCTCTCGACCATCGGCATCATGCAGTACATAGCGCCGACCATGGTGTTCCTGATTGCCGTACTGATCTTCGACGAGCCGTTCGGCACCACGCAAGCCATCGCCTTTGCCCTTATCTGGGCGGCGCTTGCGGTCTATTCCTGGTCCATGCTGGCGACGGCGCGCCGGGCTACATCTGTCCGAGCCTCCTGACGAAAAGATAGGTCACGCCCGCGATCAGCAGCGATACGGCGGTGACCACCCAGAAGCCCAATGGGGTGTTGACCAGCGGCAATCCGCCGACATTCATGCCGAACAGGCCCGAGATGATGGTCATCGGCAACAGCACCGCCGTCATCACCGACAGCACGTAAAGCAGCCGGTTCGACTGCGTCGTCAGCTTGGCCATCAGCTCGTCCTGCAGCAGCCGCGTGCGCGCCTGCAACTGCTCGCCATCATAGTGCAGCGTCTGGGCGCGGTGTGACAGCCGCGCCGCCATGTCGTTGATCGAATCCGGCAGGTCGTTGCGGTGCGAATGGTCGAGATGGCGAAACAGATTGGTCAGCGTCGCCATCTGCCGATGGATGACCACCAGGTGCCGGCGGGCATCGACCAGCGCCTGCCGCTCATTGTGCCATGCGTCGCAGACGATACGGTCCTCGATGCCGTCGAGACTGTCGCTGAGTGTCGCGAGTTCCGCCGCCATTCCGTCGAACGACTGGCCGACGACAGCCTCGATCAGCTCGGCCGGAGAGCGGAACTTGCGCGATCCGTTCTCGATCGCCTTGCGGATGTTGTCGACCGATTGCAGCGGTTGCTTGCGGGCGCCGACCAGCATCGTATCGTTGAGGGCGAAGCGGAAATGACCAAGCCCGCCTGCTTCCGCCGAATAGTCGTGGCGCAGGTCCGGCAGATCGCCATAGAGCCAGTCATCCTCGAGGTCGATATGGCAGCCATGGCTGGCGCTCAGGAAAGCTTCGCGCACCTGCGCCGGCAAGGCCTGATCAGCGCCGATCTCGTGGCGGGCGCGCATGTCGGAAAGCTGGTAGCTGCGCCATGTCCAGTGCGCGGCGGCGGCATCCCTGGTGCGCGCGCCCTCGGTGGTAAAGTGGTAGGTGAAGAACAGCCCGTGCTCATCGGGCAGGTAAGGCGACAGGTCGGTGCCTTCGGAGGGGATGGCGATGTTCATGGCGGCTTCGCCGGTCTCTGATGCAGTGGGGGTCGCGGGAGCGGCCAAGCGCGATTTCTAGCATGGCATCCCCGATTTAGTGTGACTGTTTCGTGACGGCACGCCTTCCTAAAGGACGCTGGTGATCCCGCCATCCACCAGCAGTGTCTGTCCGCTCACGAAACTGGCGGCGTCGGACGCCAGGAACACGGCGGCGCCCGCGAGCTCCCGCACCTCGCCCCAGCGCCGCATCGGCGTGCGGCAGGTCAGCCAGGCGGAGAATGTCTCGTCGGCGACCAGCGCAGAGTTGAGTTCGGTCTTGAAATAGCCCGGCGCGATGGCGTTGACGCGCACGCCGTGCTGGCCCCATTCGCCGGCCATCGACTTGGTCAGCATGGTGATGGCGCCCTTGCTCGCCGCGTAAGGCGCGATCGAGGGCCGCGCGAGCACGCTCTGCACCGAGGAGACATTGATGATCGCCCCCCTTTGGCGAGCGATCATACCCTTCACGACGGCCCGGCTCACCTTGAACACGCCGTCCAGGTTGGTGGCCATAAGCGTGTCCCAGTCGGCGTCGCTGAAGGTCTCCAGCGGTGCTCGTCGCTGGACGCCGGCATTGTTGACCAGGATGTCGATCGGTGCGGTGCCGGTTTCCGCCGCCGCGATCGCGCTGTCGACCGACTGCGTGTCGGCCACGTCGATCACCGCTTCAGCGATCGAATGGCCCGCGGCGCGCAGCCTGTCTGCGGCCGCTTTCAGATCGTCGGCCTTGCGGCCGCCGATCGTGACGCGCGCGCCGGCGCTCGCAAGCGCCTCCGCGAAGGCCAGACCCAGGCCGCGGCTGGCGCCGGTGATGAAGGCATGCTTGCCCTCGAGGCCGAACAGGCGGCCGAGATAGTAAGTCGAATGCAATTTGCACCTTCATCGATTGCGATTTGTCGCTCGCCAGCCTGAAGGCTCGTCTGGCCTCGGCAAAGCGGCAGCATCAGCGTGCCGCGTGGCTTGATGACATGCAAGGCGCTTTTGTCGCGGCCGTCAGTCTCAGCGCTTCGGTCCAAAGCCGGGATAGGGGTTGAGCGGCACGACCGCGGCAATGTCCATCATGCCGGCCTTGACCAGCGGCAAGGTGGCGAGGTGGCCGCGCACATCGGCGTCGCTGCCGGCTTCGAACATCATGCCGCTGCCGGGAATGTCGCCGCGGTTCCAGATCTGACGCACGGCGCCTTCGGCATAGAGGGTGCGGCGCTGCTCGGCTTCGCCAGGCAGAAGGGGCGTGAAGTCGGCGTCGGTGAACTTTTCGGTGTTGCGGGTGAGAAGGGCAAGGAACTGCATTTCGGTCTCCTGTCGTGGGGGGGATGACAGGAGGTATCGCGCCGACTGGTAAGACTGTCCAAGACTGATTAGGCTAAAGTTGAGACCTGAGAGGACTTGGGTGTCGAGGAGCTAAAAATGTTCGACCTACGCCAGATCAGATATTTCGTCACTGTCGCCGAAACCGGCAATGTCGGTCGAGCCGCCGAACTGCTGCATATCTCGCAATCGCCGCTCAGCCGGCAGATCATGCAACTGGAGCAACAGCTTGGTGTCCCTCTGTTCGAGCGGGCAAAGCAGCGTGTTCATCTCAATGCCGAGGGTCGCGCCTTCCTGACCGAAGCCCGTGCCTTGCTGTCGAATGCGCGCCGGCTGGAGGAACTTGGCCGCAATCTGGCCAGCGGTGCCACGGGGCGTCTTGCCATCGGCTATGTCGAGGGTGCGGTCCATGCCGGGCTTGTCGCCGGCATGCTGCGTCAGTTCCGCCGTGACCGGCCGGATTTTCATCTGCAGTTGAGAAGCATGCGCTCGGCGGCGCAGATGGAGGGGCTTCGGGAGCGGTCGCTGGATCTCGGTTTGGTGTACGCCCCCGCGGCGGCCGACGATCCTGATATCGCCAGCACGCCGCTACGCCACGAGCCGCTGGTGCTGGCCATTCCCGAAGGCGATCCGCTCGCCGATGTGGCCGATATCCAGCCGCGTCATCTCGATGGCCGCGTCTGGATCACCGTGGTGCGCCAGCCCGACGATACCAATCGTGGCCAGTTCCTAGCAGCCTGCGCAGAGGCTGGCTTTAAGCCCGATATCGCTTACGAGACGGCGGACCCGCTGACCTCGCTCGGGCTTGTCAGCGCCGGCCTTGGTCTTGCCACCGTGCAGGCAAGCCTGCGCACTGCCGCGCCGCCCTCGATCCTGTTCCGCGACATGCCATGGTTCGGGCGCGTGGTTTCCATCCACCTCGCCTGGCGGCGACAGGACCGGCGCGCGGTGATCGCCGACCTGCGGGAGGCTGCCCGGAGGGAGGGAGTAGGGGAGTAGGGGAGTAGGGG
>NZ_VFTI01000060.1:0-6681 GCF_006439515.1 Mesorhizobium sp. B3-2-1
TGAGCGTTTCCATCCCCTCCTTTGGCCAGCCGAATTCGCTTGTCGATCGAACAACTGAGGTGCGGAAGGGGCAGCACATCGAGCTGAACGGCAACATTACCCACCTATTCGAGAAAAACCGCATCACGGTGAACCTGGGCGTTCCCGTCACGGTCGATGCTGCTGTCGTCAGGGTGGTGAATGCCTAGAAGGCGCCGACAAGAAAGAGGCGGCTGGTGGGCAAGCCGACATGAGGCACAGGTCGGCATAAATTGAATTTTCATCGCTCGCCCCCCTTTTCGCCGGCGGTTAGCCAGATCAGTGAAGCGGCAAGCAAAGGCCAACGCCTTTCCATCTTCGATCTCGACGCCCTGCGCGAGGCTTCATGAAGCCTGCCCGCGAAACAATGTCTCGGTTGCACAAAGGCCAAAATTGCAGAGGACCTAAAACAGGAAATCCGAGGGCTTTTGGCATCCGGCGCAGCTTGGGGACACGTCAAGCTATTGGCCCGTAACTTCCTGGTCGAGACGACCAGGTCATGGGGGTTCCGCCTTAGTGATTTTTCGAGTTTCGAGCAAGCTTGTTCGATCCCGTGGACGCTCGTTTCGGAAGAGCTACACTATCGGAAAGTCCACCAGTTCCGCACCAACCGCAAAGCCTACGAGGACAGCCGCCCGCGCGGTCGGCGCTCTATCGCATGCACCCGATGGAATTGGTCGTCGGAGACGTGCACCCGATCGACATCCACCTGACGCGGGCTGAGGGCTCGATTTGTACAGCGAAGTTGATCGCGTTTCTCGATGGGCGACTGGGCCACCGCACGGGGCGACCCCGACGCCGAGGGGGCCGAGCAGGGGAGCCTGGCGCTGTGATGTGGCTATGAAGCGTTCAACCTCGGTCTGATCAGGCAGGCATCCTGACAAGACTGGCCGGGGCGCGGTCGCTTATCTTTTCGGTGAGTGCGGCACCGTGCGACTGCGGGCGCCCCTTTACTGAAGCGTGATGATACCGTCGATCGCCCGCCATTCCGATGGGGTGATGAGCCGGTGGTGGGCGACTCGGACGGAGTGAAGCGGCCCCTCGAGTTCGCGCTCCCAGTAGGAGAGGAACCCCTTTAGTTCGGGGAACTCCGGCGCCAGGTCATAGTCCTGCCAGACATAAAGCTGCAGCAGGCTCGGATGGTCGGGCAGACGATAATGGATCTGCGCAGTGGTCAGGCCGTATCCCTCCATCTGGAGGCGGAAGTCCTTGCTGACATTTTCAACCATTCATGTCTCCTTTCCGGCGGCGGTCTGCAATCAACTCCCTGCGAGGGTGAGCGGTTCCGGCGCCCGCGATTGCGCCGGCTGCGGATATTTTGTTGGATCGCGGCGGAACTTCAAGCGGCAGCTCCCGGCACGCGGCAGAATAACCACGCGATAACAGCTGGTTGGCACTCTCTATGGGTGAGTGCCAAAATTTTTTGGCCGACCTCTTGAAACCGAAAAAAGGCAAAACTAGCTCGATATGCGCGCGCGATGCCTGACGAAGGGTCGCCGCACCCCGCACCGTTCCGAATTGCCGGTCGGTGCGGAGGAACCTCAAACCTGTTTGTCCCAAGAGGAGAACGACATGGCGTTCCGCCCATTGCATGACCGTATCCTGGTCCGCCGCATCGAGGCCGAGGAAAAGACCTCCGGCGGTATCATCATTCCCGATACCGCCAAGGAAAAACCGCAGGAAGGCGAAGTGATCGCCGTCGGTCCCGGCGCGCGCGACGACAGCGGCAAGCTGACCGAACTGGATGTCAGGGTCGGTGACCGTGTCCTGTTCGGCAAATGGTCCGGCACGGAGATCAAGCTCAATGGCGAGGACCTACTCATCATGAAGGAAAGCGACGTGATGGGGGTTATCGACCAAACCGCGCAAGTGAAGAAGGCCGCCTGACGGCTTCTTCGAAAATCCACCAGTCAACGAATGCTGCCTAGATAGAGGAGTGATCCAATGGCTGCCAAAGAGGTAAAATTCCATACCGAAGCGCGCGAGAAGATGTTGCGCGGCGTCGATATCCTGGCCAATGCGGTGAAGGTCACCCTCGGCCCCAAGGGCCGAAAGGTCGTCATCGACAAGTCGTTCGGCGCGCCGCGCATTACCAAGGACGGCGTCACCGTCGCCAAGGAGATCGAGCTCGAGGACAAGTTCGAGAACATGGGCGCGCAGATGGTGCGCGAAGTCGCCTCCAAGACCAACGACCTTGCCGGCGACGGCACCACGACCGCGACCGTTCTGGCCCAGGCCATCGTCAAGGAAGGCGCCAAGGCCGTAGCCTCGGGCATGAACCCGATGGACCTGAAGCGCGGCATCGACAAGGCGGTGGAAGCTGTCGTGGCCGAGTTGAAGGCCAATGCCCGCAAGGTGACCCGCAACGACGAGATCGCGCAGGTCGGCACCATCTCCGCCAACGGCGATGCCGAGATCGGCCGCTTCCTCGCCGAAGCGATGGAGAAGGTCGGCAATGAAGGCGTCATCACTGTCGAGGAAGCCAAGACCGCCGAGACCGAACTCGAAGTCGTCGAAGGCATGCAGTTCGACCGCGGTTATCTCTCGCCCTATTTCGTCACCAACCAGGACAAGATGCGCGTCGAACTCGAAGAGCCTTACGTGCTGATCCATGAAAAGAAGCTCTCCAACCTGCAGGCGTTGCTTCCGGTGCTGGAAGCGGTGGTGCAGTCGGGCAAGCCGCTGCTGATCATCGCCGAGGACGTCGAGGGCGAGGCGCTGGCGACGCTGGTCGTCAACAAGCTGCGCGGCGGCCTCAAGGTCGCGGCCGTCAAGGCGCCGGGCTTCGGCGATCGCCGCAAAGCCATGCTGGAGGATATCGCCATCCTCACCGGCGGTACGGCGATTTCGGAAGATCTCGGCATCAAGCTTGAGAATGTGACGCTGGAGGTGCTGGGCCGCGCCAAGAAGGTGGTGATCGAAAAGGAAAACACAACCATCGTCGACGGCGTCGGGCGCAAGGAAGAGATCCAGGGCCGCGTCGCGCAGATCAAGGCCCAGATCGAGGAAACCACCTCCGACTATGACCGCGAGAAGCTGCAGGAGCGGCTGGCCAAGCTCGCCGGCGGCGTCGCGGTGATCCGCGTCGGCGGCTCGACCGAGGTCGAGGTCAAGGAGCGCAAGGACCGCGTCGACGATGCCCTGCACGCCACCCGCGCGGCTGTCGAGGAAGGCGTGCTGCCCGGTGGCGGCGTCGCGCTGCTTCGGGCGGCCAAGGCGCTCGATGCAGTCCAGACGGACAATGCCGACCAGAAGACCGGGGTCGAGATCGTCCGCCGCGCCATCGAGACACCGGTTCGCCAGATCGCCGAGAACGCCGGCGCGGAAGGCTCGATCATCGTTGGCAAGCTGCGCGAGAAGAGCGAATTCGGCTGGGGTTGGAACGCCCAGACCAACGAGTTCGGCGATCTCTATGGCCAGGGCGTGATCGATCCGGCCAAGGTGGTACGCACGGCGCTGCAGGATGCCGCGTCGGTCGCCGGCCTGCTGGTGACCACCGAGGCAATGGTTGCCGAGAAGCCGAAGAAAGAAGGCGCCGCTCCGGCGATACCGGCCGGCGCCGGCATGGACTTCTGAGGTCCCGACCAGTGCGCCCGCTCCCTTGGACAGGGAGCGGGCATCAGTTGAAGGGAGAGAGACATGGATGCAATGGCTGATCTTGGGCCCGTGCCCGGGCCGACACATCAGGCAAAGGAGTTTCTGGCCTATGAAAGCGAATGCCGCGGCGTGCTGAAGCCGCTGCTGGCGAGACTGCTCGACACGGCCGAAGCCGCCGGCTGGAAACGGCGGACCGCCGCCTCGGCGCTGATGTTCCTGGCTGCGCAACAGGTGTCGGACGCGTCCCGAGGCACGGCCGGCGCGGCCCTGCACAATCGAGAGGAGGCAAAGCCATGAAGCGCGGGCAGTTTGAAGAACCGGTCACCCTTCTGGTCGGAATGGGGATTCCGAGGAAGATCGAAAGCGTGATGGACGGATACGTGCTGTTGCAGGACTGGCCCGCCGCCTGCCGCAACGGCGCCCATGCAGTCGCCCTCAATGCCTGCAAGGCGGGTATCGCCGGTGAGATCGACCCGAAGACGGTGCGAGCGACGCTAGTCACCTTCGCACGCCGCAACGACATATTGCTGCCGGATATGGTTTCGCCGGCCGCGGCGATGGGCAATGAGATGCATTCGGGGTAAGGCGACAGGTCCGTCCGATGTGCAGCGATCGCCTCGCGCACCTCGCGGGGCGCAGAGCCTGCCGGGAACCAGCGACGGCCACGCAGGTTGAATCAGCGTCGGGTCCCCGAGACGAGGCGACGTCATGAGAATCCTGCAAAGCATCAAGAACGCAGCCGAAAAGGTGACCGCTGCCGCAAGACCGGACAGGCAAGCGCATCTCCGCCTCCGACGCCTTTCTCGTGGTTGGCCCCTATCCGCCGTCCGGCACCTATGACGAATGCACGACCGCCGCCGATCACGCCAGGCGGTGGTGACGATCCCCAGGGTCGGACGGCCGCGCAAGGACCCGATCTATGGAAGCAAAGGCCCGCTGCTGGCGGCGTGGAAGAAAGACTGAGTCTCGCCAAGGGCAGGAGGGCAAAGCTTACCGGCGCAAGCCCTGCCTCCGCACGAATGCGCGGTGACGCAATAGTCGTCATGTCGGTGGAACGCTCTCGGCCGCTTCCATGCCAGACAGAGAGCTTCGGCCATGGTCCGGAGTGACCGGTTGCTTGCTTGACTGCCGAAGCCAATTGCTTCGCCGTTGGGCCGCCATGACCTCGCATACGGTCGAATGCCTGCGGCAGGGTAGTGGCGCTGCCATTCTTTTGCGGTCAATCTGAAGCGGAGGATGAGCGGAACGCGGCGCTTCCAAGTTGGTTGCTGCCTTGCAGCATAAATTGCTGCACGTCCCGCCTATCGCCTAGGGAAACCGAAACGCGCCATAGGGCTTCTTACAAGGGGACAGCGACAGGAGGAGGCTCTTATGATTCGTGGAGGCTGCTTGGCTTTTGGCGGTCCTGTTTTCTATCGGGTTTGTCGTGTTGGTTGCAGGCTTGGTGCTGGGCTAGATGGAAACCGGCACTCGACCGCTTATTCCTAGGACATCCATGATTGCTGGACGTCAAAGGCGCCAAAATCGGGCAATTGCAGCGTCACAAGAGCAAGGAGGCCGGCACTGCCGCGCCTTTCGCCATCCCGCTGATCGGGCATTCGGCTTCGCTGCAAAACCAGCGTTCACCATTGCCTGTCGAGATTACGGTTCGATCGTAATATTGCTGCCCCGTAGCTGCGCCCGACGTCTGCCCAGTTGGGCCAGCGAGCCTTTTTGGCGGGTTATCCTATGGACCGGGGGCGAGATGCCGATAAAACGCCATCGCATAGCGCGGTCGTCGTTCGCGCCCGCCTCGTCAATGCTCAGAGGCCGCGGACCGGCTCGATTGGCAAAAGGAAACGGGCGACGCTCGCCCGTTGTTGTCACGTAAGCGACGTCGAGGTCCAAAACACGTCGTCGTTCACGTGCTTGCACCTTGTCAGATCGCTGGCTAGTTCAGCCTGAGGCGTCTTTTACTCCCTCGCATGGGTTAAAATGCGGAATACCGGCCAATGGGCAATCGCTTCGCGCAATTTGGTGAAAAGCTTGCCTTCTTTGTTGATGGCAGATCGAACTTGAACGGCAGCCCATCCGGCTTTCATCGCGCCGCCGACATGGCAATGGCAGACAACAGCGTGCAACTGCCAATCCGTAAGCTCGAAGAAGCGCTTCGCTTCGCCATACGTATCGTTCTTCAGCCCTTCAGCCCGCAAAGTTGGATCGGCGAAAGCGATGCTGAGCGCGGAGCCGAGGGACTGGGTTTTGTCGCGCACGTCCAAGGTCATGTATTCCGTCCCGGGGAAGGCGGCGAGGTACTGCTCGGGATTTCGCTCGAGCAGCATGGCCCAATGTTCCAAACGCTGGCGCCGCGTCATAGCCGGAAAG
Source organism: Mesorhizobium sp. B3-2-1 (assembly GCF_006439515.1). NCBI lineage: Bacteria > Pseudomonadati > Pseudomonadota > Alphaproteobacteria > Hyphomicrobiales > Phyllobacteriaceae > Mesorhizobium > Mesorhizobium sp. B3-2-1. Next base: position 5,980 of record NZ_VFTI01000060.1, read on the forward strand.
GATGCTTCGACCTCCGCGACCCCATGCAGTTCTGCAAGTGTCTGATGTTTCATGGCCGTCTCCTGTTGGCGAGGCGCTCCGCCTACAATAGCCGAAGTAGCCCCAGTCGTCCCTACTGCAAGCGAACCTACAGTCTGTCGGGAAGTTCCACTGACGAGAAAATTTGACAATGCGCCTGTTCTGATTTCCCGCTGTCTCGGCGTCTTGGACCATCCCCGACGAGTTACTGCGATGCTTGGATCAGACGTCGGAGCAACGAGTAATCCTTCAGGCGTGATATCTAAATCCCCCCGCACGCAGCGAAGCTGTTCGCCATCGATCGCTTTCTCATCGGCCTTCATGACGCTTTGGTAGTGCCGCCAGGTCAGGCCAGCCCCTCTGACCGCGTCACTTTCGACACGCGAAGGGATTTGATAGGCGTGCAGATAATGAAGGCGCAACTCGTCCAGGAGAGCTTTTCAACAATTTCGTGGCACACCAGAAACGGTTCGAGGCGCAAATTGCCTCTCCATCTGATGGTGCGTGGCAGATGTCGATCGATGTAAATCGTCGTGGCAGGATCGACCGTCTGGCACGTGTGCTGTCCTGACAGCGCGTCACTTCCTGGACGGCAGCTTTGCGCCTAATGCACGAACCCGCTGCGCGGGAGGGCCGCCTCCTTCTGAGATGGCGTGCATGTCATAGGCCTTGAGCGGGTAGAGG
>NZ_VFTI01000061.1:0-2500 GCF_006439515.1 Mesorhizobium sp. B3-2-1
GATGGACATTAGGAATGAGAACGATCAAGCCGATCGAACTATTAGTACCGGTAAGCTTCAAGCGTTGCCGCTCTTCCACACCCGGCCTATCAACGTGGTCGTCTTCCACGGTTCTCAGGGAATACTCGTTTTAAGGTGGGTTTCCCGCTTAGATGCCTTCAGCGGTTATCCCGTCCGGATATAGCTACCCTGCTATGCGGCTGGCGCCACAACAGGTCCACCAGAGATCCGTCCATCCCGGTCCTCTCGTACTAGGGACAGATCCTTTCAATATTCCTACACCCACGGCAGATAGGGACCGAACTGTCTCACGACGTTCTGAACCCAACTCACGTACCGCTTTAAATGGCGAACAGCCATACCCTTGGGACCTGCTCCAGCCCCAGGATGCGATGAGTCGACATCGAGGTGCCAAACAACCCCGTCGATATGGACTCTTGGGGGTCATCAGCCTGTTATCCCCGGCGTACCTTTTATCCGTTGAGCGATGGCCCTTCCACGCGGGACCACCGGATCACTATGACCGACTTTCGTCTCTGCTCGACTTGTCAGTCTCGCAGTCAGGCAGGCTTATGCCATTGCACTCAGCGAACGATTTCCGACCGTTCTGAGCCCACCATCGCGCGCCTCCGTTACTCTTTAGGAGGCGACCGCCCCAGTCAAACTACCCACCATACATTGTCCCGGACCCGGATAACGGGCCGCGGTTAGACATCCATAGTAATAAGGGTGGTATTTCAAGGGTGGCTCCACCTGAGCTGGCGCCCAGGTTTCAAAGCCTACCACCTATCCTACACATGCCACTACGAATGCCAATGTAAAGCTATAGTAAAGGTGCACGGGGTCTTTCCGTCTAACCGCAGGAACCCCGCATCTTCACGGGGAATTCAATTTCACTGAGTCTATGCTGGAGACAGCGGGGAAGTCGTTACGCCATTCGTGCAGGTCGGAACTTACCCGACAAGGAATTTCGCTACCTTAGGACCGTTATAGTTACGGCCGCCGTTTACTGGGGCTTCGATTCAGAGCTTGCACCCCTCCTCTTAACCTTCCAGCACCGGGCAGGCGTCAGACCCTATACGTCGTCTTGCGACTTCGCAGAGCCCTGTGTTTTTGATAAACAGTCGCTACCCCCTGGTCTGTGCCACCCTCCTCTACTTGCGTAGAAAAGGGTCACGCTTCTTCCGAAGTTACGCGTGCAATTTGCCGAGTTCCTTCAGCATAGTTCTCTCAAGCGCCTTGGTATACTCTACCAGACCACCAGTGTCGGTTTCGGGTACGGTTTATAAGGAGGAGCTATTTCCTGGAACCACGCAGCAGCCCGTTCAATCCGATAAGATTGGACTACCTCAATGATCCGTCACTACCTCCAAGCCCACGAATATTAACGTGGTTCCCATCGACTACGCGTTTCCGCCTCGTCTTAGGGGCCGGCTAACCCTGCTCAGATTAGCTTTAAGCAGGAACCCTTGGTCTTTCGGCGGGGGAGTCTCTCACTCCCCTTACGTTACTCATGTCAGCATTCGCACTTCTGATACCTCCACCACCCCTCACGGGTATGGCTTCATCAGCTTACAGAACGCTCCGCTACCGCTTGGCCCTTGCGGACCAAACCCTAAGCTTCGGTGTATGGCTTTAGCCCCGTTACATTTTCGGCGCAAAGACCCTTATTTAGACCAGTGAGCTGTTACGCTTTCTTTAAATGATGGCTGCTTCTAAGCCAACATCCTGGTTGTTTTGGGATCCTCACATCCTTTCCCACTTAGCCATAACTTGGGGACCTTAGCTGTAGGTCAGGGTTGTTTCCCTTTTCACGACGGACGTTAGCACCCGCCGTGTGTCTGCCGACTAGTACTCCCAGGTATTCGGAGTTTGGTTAGGTTTGGTAATCCGGTGAGGACCCCTAGCCCATCCAGTGCTCTACCCCCTGGGGTATTCGGTCGACGCTCTACCTAAATAGATTTCGCGGAGAACCAGCTATTTCCGAGTTTGATTGGCCTTTCACCCCTAGCCACAAGTCATCCCGAACTATTGCAACAGTTATGGGTTCGGTCCTCCAGTAAGTGTTACCTTACCTTCAACCTGCTCATGGCTAGATCACTCGGTTTCGGGTCTAATGCGACGAACTGAACGCCCTGTTCAGACTCGCTTTCGCTGCGCCTACACCTACCGGTTTAAGCTTGCTCGTCACACTAAGTCGCTGACCCATTATACAAAAGGTACGTGGTCACCCTTGCGGGCTCCCACTGTTTGTAGGCAATCGGTTTCAGGTACTCTTTCACTCCCCTTGTCGGGGTGCTTTTCACCTTTCCCTCACGGTACTAGTTCGCTATCGGTCATGCACGAGTACTTAGGCTTGGAGGGTGGTCCCCCCAATTTCAGACAGGATTTCACGTGTCCCGCCTTACTCGAGGACGATTGATTGCATTACGCGTACGGGGCTGTCACCCACTATGGCCCTACTTTCCAGAAGGTTCCGCTTGTCTCTCAATCGCCACTG
>NZ_VFTI01000062.1:0-4959 GCF_006439515.1 Mesorhizobium sp. B3-2-1
TCGACCGGAGCGACCGGTTCTACCGGAGCGACCGGTTCTACCGGAGCGACCGGTTCTACCGGAGCAACCGGCTCTACCGGGGCAACGGGTTCGACCGGCGCAACTGGCTCGACCGGCGCAACTGGCTCGACCGGAGCGACCGGTTCGACCGGAGCGACTGGCGCGACCGGAGCAACTGGCTCGACAGGTGCGACTGGTGCCACGGGCTCGACAGGTGCCACTGGCTCTACCGGTGCCACGGGCTCAACCGGTGCCACTGGCTCAACCGGCGCGACCGGCTCGACAGGTGCCACTGGTTCGACCGGAGCAACCGGCTCGACCGGTGCCACTGGAGCGACCGGCTCGACAGGAGCAACGGGTTCGACCGGTGCCACGGGTTCGACCGGCGCCACTGGCTCGACCGGAGCAACGGGTTCGACTGGAGCAACCGGCTCTACCGGTGCCACTGGCTCGACCGGAGCAACAGGCTCGACCGGAGCAACGGGTTCGACCGGAGCAACGGGTTCGACTGGAGCAACCGGCTCTACCGGAGCAACCGGCTCGACTGGAGCAACTGGCTCGACTGGAGCGACCGGCTCGACCGGAGCAACAGGCTCGCCTGGTCCGACAGGGGCGACCGGAGCGACCGGCCCAGGCGGTGAGACTGGTGACCATGGCCACGACCACGACCATGCCAATAACGGCCACGGTAACGGAGAACAGCCCGCGCCTGGTAATTCCGGCGACCATAACAATGCCGACAACGGCTCGCACCAGGGACAGGGCAACTCCGGCAACGGAAATGGCGGCCACAACGCCAACGTCACGGCCAGCACGCTGGGGCTGAAGGACTCGCCGCAATTCCTGCAGTCGAGTTCGACCGGCAGTGACCCCGGCGGTCATGCGTCGTTCCGCAACCTGGTTGGGCTTGCAGCCACGACAGTGACGACAGACCTGCTCAATGTCCTCAAGACGATTGGCGGATCTGGCAACGAGCACAACAAGCCGTCTGGGGCGAGCACGGATCTCACCTCGGACCAGACCAAGCCTGGCGCCGGCTACGCCAGCAACGACCACACCGTCAAGACATCCCTGAAGGATCTCTTGAAGCCGCATGAGTGAGCGGCGAATGGACCCGGCTGGTCCAGGTTGAGAACGAGCGCGCGGGCTTCGCTGGAAGCCCGCGCGCCGATCATTCTTCCTTGTCGGCTCGGGCAGGCCCCGCGGCGCCTGGATCGCCGATCGTGGTCAGCGCCAGCTGGCACTTCAGCAAGCTCCGCGGCCGGCCATGGCGGTAATTCGCAGCATTCGCAGCACCTGAAAGGAAGCCGGCAAGTCTTCGATTTTCAGGAACAATTCGCGCGAGTCCGACCCTCAAATATTGACCGAAGTCTGCTGCCTCGTTCTCGGCAATTTACCAATTCCCCGCTTAATAGTTTACAAATCGCTAATTTTCGAATTTACTAATATCTGGGTATGGCGGATGCCCGCGGATCGCACGGCCGGTGGCCGCAAGATCCGTGCAGGCGGGTTGGGCAGGGATCTGGGTAGCAAGGCAATTTCGCGCATGAAGAAGGTGCGTCTACAAGGCGCATCGTGACATGTCGCGTCTATGTCTGTCCTCGGCGGAAGGCAGACAGTTCCCCATTCCGGAGTTCACTCGCGAGTTGCCGTCGAAACATCGGCGGCACGGGCGATGGGAGTGGGTGGCTGTGAGTCAAGCGTTGTCGCGTATGCCCCGTGAGGGCATTGGTGCATTCCCGCGGTTCGACAGGCGCCGGCCGCTGCCGGACGCTGCGACTGATCGCCCGAATGCGCGGACCGATGCGCCCTCCGAACTCCTTTTTATCGATCCCTCCGTATCCGATCTCGGCACGATCCTCGCGAACCTGAGACCACGGGTCGAGGCGATCGTGCTCGACGCGTTGCGCCCGGCCGCACACCAGATGGCGCTGGCGCTCGAAGGCCGCGACGGCCTCGACGCCATGCACATCATCGCGCACGGCGCGCCAGGGCGGGTCTGCTTCGCGGCCGGCGAGTGGTCGGCCGAGACGCTGGATGACGATGCTGACGATCTCGCAGCGATAGGCCAGGCGCTGGGCGGATATGGCGAGCTGTTTCTTTGGAGCTGCGCGGCGGGTGCCGCGGAGGCCGGAACCAATTTTATCGATGCGCTGTCGCGCTCGGTGGGAGCGCCGGTGGCGGCCGCCGACGACCTGGTCGGCTCGCCGGCGCTCGGCGGCGACTGGAAACTGAACATACGCACAAGCAAGGCCGCGACGCGGCCGCCACTGACGGAGGTTGGAATGGGTATCTACGCGGGAATCCTCATCGCAGAGGTGATGGTCACCGGCACCTTGCCGGTCGGCAATATGGGCGGGCCGGTCACCTACTTCATCGTCGACACCGACCAGAAGGCCATCGTCGGCCAGGTCGTGCTGCCCGATGCCATGCCGCAGCCAACGCCTGTCTCCATGGCGGTCAAGGTGCCGAACGCCACGGCCGCGCTGGCGATCGGCACCTTCGACGCCGGCGGTGCCTTCCAGCCCTCGACAGTGCTGACCGTTGCTTCGCCTGCCAAGCCGACCGGAGCCGTGGGGTCGTCGTCAAGATGACCGCGCTTCTTCCCGCCATCTCTTCATTTGTCCAGCCGGCCATGCCGGCTTTTTCCGTGAGCTGAATTCGAGCCAAGAGGGACCTCGCATGGCCCGCATCTCCGAAATTCTCTTCGTCGACCCATCCGCGCCCGATCTGGGGACGATCCTCGGCAATCTGCGGCCTCGGGTCGAAGCGATCGTGCTGGACGGCCACCGGCCGGCCTCGCGCCAGATCGCCGAGGCGCTGGAGGGGCGGACGGAGCTGGAGGCGGTGCACATCATCGCCCACGGCTCGCCAGGGCGGGTGCATTTCAGCGCGGGCGCCTGGTCGATCGACACGCTGGACGATGCGGCGGGCGACCTGGCGGCGATCGGCAGGGCTTTGAGCGCTGACGGCGATCTCAGGCTGTGGAGCTGCGAGACGGGCAAGGATCGGACTGGCGAAGCCTTTGTCGAGGCGCTGGAGAATGCTACCGGCGCGGCGGTGAAGGCGGCTGAGGCAAAGATCGGGAATGCTTTATTTGGAGGTACTTGGAAGCTTACAGGGGGTAACAACCTTGATTCGTCAATCTATGCACCAATAACTCTAAATGGAATAGAAACTTTCTCTGCGATACTTAGCTCAGAACTTACAATTAACGGGACTATATCAACAAGCGGCGGATCAGCAACAAATAATACATTCTATCTAGTTGATAGCACAACCGGAACTATCGTAGGAAGCTTTACATTACCTTCCAAAGCACCTACTGGATTTACGAATTTTTCAACCACGTTCACGGTTCCAAACAGTACCGACACTTACGGAATTTATACTTATAATACAAATAACGGCAACATGAACCTCGTCGTTACGATCGCCGCGACGATGAGTGCCACATCGGGCGGGGACACCTTCTCCACTTCAGCATTTGCGAGCAACCAGGGTCCAACCGGTGCAACTGGCGCGACAGGTGCTACGGGTGCCACCGGCGCCACGGGTTCGACCGGCGCGACTGGCGCGACAGGTGCTACGGGTGCCACCGGCGCTACGGGTTCGACCGGCGCGACTGGCGCGACAGGTGCTACGGGTGCCACCGGCGCTACGGGTTCGACGGGCGCCACCGGCGCCACGGGTTCGACCGGCGCCGCCGGCGCGACGGGTGTTACGGGCGCCACAGGTTCGACGGGAGCAACCGGCGCCACAGGTGCGACCGGCGATACGGGTGCCACCGGCTCGTCTGGCGCAACCGGAGCCACGGGTGCGACCGGCGACACTGGTGCCACAGGCTCGACCGGGGCAACCGGAGCAACAGGCGCGACCGGCGATACCGGCGCGACGGGTTCGACCGGCGACACCGGGGCCACTGGCGCAACCGGCGATACCGGCGCCACGGGCTCGACTGGCGCAACCGGAGCCACAGGTGCGACCGGCGATACCGGCGCCACGGGCTCGACTGGCGCAACCGGAGCCACAGGTGCGACCGGCGACACGGGCGCGACGGGCTCGACCGGAGCAACCGGCGCTACGGGCGATACGGGTGCAACTGGCTCGACCGGTGCAACCGGAGCCACAGGTGCGACCGGCGACACCGGTGCAACCGGGGCCACTGGCGCAACCGGCGATACCGGCGCCACGGGCTCGACTGGCGCAACCGGAGCCACAGGTGCGACCGGCGACACGGGCGCGACGGGCTCGACCGGAGCAACCGGCGCGACCGGCGATACGGGTGCAACTGGCTCGACCGGAGCCACCGGAGCCACAGGTGCGACCGGCGATACTGGCTCCACGGGCTCAACTGGGGCAACCGGAGCCACGGGTGCGACCGGTGATACGGGCGCCACGGGCTCGACTGGAGCAACCGGAGCCACAGGTGCGACCGGCGATACCGGCGCCACAGGTTCGACTGGAGCAACCGGCGCCACAGGTTCGACAGGCGATACCGGCGCCACAGGTTCGACCGGAGCAACTGGAGCCACAGGCGCGACCGGCGATACTGGCGCCACAGGTTCGACCGGCGATACGGGTGCAACTGGAGCCACCGGTGCAACCGGTGATACTGGCGCCACAGGCTCGACTGGAGCCACAGGCGCGACCGGCGATACGGGCGCCACGGGTTCGACTGGTGCGACCGGCGACACTGGTGCCACAGGCTCGACTGGAGCAACCGGAGCCACAGGTGCGACCGGCGATACAGGCGCCACGGGTTCGACCGGAGCAACCGGAGCAACCGGAGCCACAGGTGCTACCGGCGATACCGGAGCCACAGGTTCGACTGGAGCCACAGGTGCGACGGGCGAAACGGGCGCCACAGGTGCGACCGGAGCAACCGGCGATACAGGCGCCACGGGTTCGACCGGAGCAACCGGAGCCACAGGAGCAACTGGCGAAACAGGCTCTACG
>NZ_VFTI01000063.1:0-4150 GCF_006439515.1 Mesorhizobium sp. B3-2-1
GCCAGATGACTGACAATTTCGGTCACGCCTTCGAGGTAGCTATGATCCTCGTCATGGCCCTTGCGGCGATTGGGATCATCCTGGTTGTCATGGGAATTTTCTGAAGGACGCCTAGCCGTGATCTATCTGAAAAAGCCCCGGCGCTTGGGTCTGCACCGGGGCTTTTGACACGTACGAGCTACATCAGCATGTCTGCTTATGAACGTGCGCTAATATCGTGAACGAATGGTAAATCGTCGGCGCTAGGCCAGCCTCGACGGGTTTCTAGCTAAGCCTTAGAAAATGTTAATGTCAGTCGCCGCAAAGGCGGAGCATAATGGCTTTCTACCCCGCAATGGGGCAATTGCCCGACCTGTCCCCCCTCTAGTCCCCCCAAACTCCAGACAGGCCGGGCGCCCTCATCGCACAACCGGCACTGTCCCGTTCCATCGGATGAACGCGGGCAGTTCGCGTTTTAGTCAACTCCAGACCGACCACAGGACCCGCCCTGAAACCGGCGGGGCGCGATCCTGCGTTTCGGTTAACCGGGGACCATCCCGGCGGAGAGCACGAACATGGTCACATGTTCTTGGCCGAAGGCCGTATACGTCACCTTCTACATGCGTATACGTTTTGGACGACTAGAGTTCGTCCGCGAGCATTGCAGGAGCTATCCTTCCTTCTAAGGCGAATGCCAAGGCGATCGGCATCAAGCGGGTAGAGATCGATGAGGATGTCGACAGCCTCTACCGCACGATCCTTCATGCCATAGTGCATGATCCCGGTCTGACTGGGTAGGCGTACACTGCCCCAGTCGCATTTCAGGAGTCTCTGACGACTTCCGGCTTCAGCCGCTCATGCCTCGGCTGCTCGTGCCACATCACCTGACGCTTCGCGCATGTCGACCGACCTGTCCGCAGATCTTGCCCTTATAGAAATGGTCGCCCTCGTCGGTGGGCTCGTGTGGCTTGCCCTTGATGGGCGGGAAGCAGGGCGCTGCGTTACCGCAGCGTCCCATCTGCGGGCCGGTAAGGATTTACCAGCTCTGCATGCTATACCAGTCATCGACATCTCGACGGACGCGGTCCTTCTCGAGGCCGTAGCGTTCCTGGATCTTGCCTTCGAGCTGGTCGCGCTTGCCGGCGATGCGGTCGAGATCATCGTCGGTGAGCTTGCCCCATTTTTCCTTCACCTTGCCTTTGACCTGCTTCCAGTTTCCTTCAACGCGGTTCCAATCCATGTCCGTGATCTCCTGTTGAACACCAGGGCCAAACGGGCGCTCTGGCGCGAAGTTCCAACCGAAACGGCTTCCCAGATCCCAGCGCCGGCAGCGGATTTTATTTGAGGACGAAATAAAGCGGAATGAGGAGTGAGAAAGCGGCGACACCAGTGAGAAAAAGGTCTGTGATCATGCGCGGGCACTGCTATTCATTGCTTCCCCTGTCCGTCAGCTTCTCGACCGTAGCGATCATTGCAGCTGCAAGCGCCGCCGCCTCATCCATCAACCCTGGGCCATAGAGCCCGTTCACCATCTCTTCGCTCGGCAGAACGCCAGGCGGGCAGTGCTCCTCAATCGTCCTTCTGATGATGGTTAGCGCCCCGGCAGTCTTGTGCGTCGATCTTCATCAACGACGTCTATATACAATTCTCCTAAAATGCGAGGGAACTAAAGCAGCCATCGCGCCTTGATTCTAGGCAAGGCTCCTTTGGGGCTGACATTGAATGGAGGTAGCAATGGTACGCAAAGTCGCAATAGCTGGTGCACTTGTCGCCCTTTTCAGCATTCCTGCGTTTGCAGCCACGGAATATTGGGTGGCCATGGATGCAGCGACGAAAAAATGTGAGGTAGTGACCACAAAGCCCGACGGCACAAAACAGACTGATGCCGGCAAGCAGACGTATAGCACCCAGGCCGATGCCGAAAAGGCGATGAAGGAACTGCCTGCCTGCAAGTAAACTGATCGACTCTCGCAGCAAAGCATCCAAAGCAATACCTCGACATGGTTCGACGGCTCAGATTGGGTACCGTCGGCCGCAATCGTGCATGAAGCAGAAGCCGGCCGACCGGCAGCCATTGCCCGAGGTGTTTCGCCTCGAGCGCGAGCCTGAGAAGCAAGAGGCGCTGGCGCGATATCGGGCGGCGGCGACTGAGCGATGCCTTGCAGCCACAGCGGGCCGCCAGGACCGGCCCGCGAAGCCCCGTGTCAGCCTCGATCAGACTGACCGGCTATTCAGTCTCGCCATCGGAGCCCAACGAAGTTTTTTCGCAACGGGCCGGAACAAAATCTTGCCTTTTGAATAAGGTTTCCATGTCATCGGGACATTGCCTGTGCGGAGGTGTGCGCTACCAAATCGCGGGCGAGCTCGCAGAGCCTATCGCCTGTCACTGCACGCAGTGCGCGCGCACCAGCGGCAACTTCGCGGCCATGGCAGCCTGCCGATCGGCCGATCTAAAGCTACTGACTTCGTCCACATTGCGCTGGTATCGGTCGTCGGACAATGTCGAGCGCGGCTTCTGCTCACGCTGCGGCGGCAACCTATTCTGGAGAGCGACTTCTAGCGGGGAAATCTTCATCTCGGCGGGCACCCTCGACCCGCCGACGGGCCTTCATCTCAGCAAACACATTTTCGTCGGCTCGAAATCTGATTTCTACGATCTGACTGATGGTCTCCCCCAAGAACAGGAAGGTTAGCCTATGTTCCGCCGCTAGCGAGGCCTTTGCAGTGACTCAGGCCGTTCGCAGCCTCACCCCAGCGCGGACGTGCTTTCAGTTGCGGAAGCTGTCCAGAAGGCTTTTTGCGGACGCGAAGGCGGTCGGGATCAGCAGCACCGAAATCGAACAGGACCCCGGCAGCGTCCATGAAGCGGTGTTCAATGCCATAGTTCATTGTGGCTCTGGCGGTCTGTGACACCGACCGCAACATGCCGGCGTCAGTCCTTCCTGGTCAACTTTTCCACCCTGGCCACGATCGCGCGGGAGATCGCCTCCGCCTCGCCCATCAGGGTTGGCGCATAGAGCCCGGAGACCATCTCTTCGTCGGGCAACACTCCGGGCGGACAGTGGTCCTCGATAGTCCTCCTGATCATGGCCAGCGCAGTGCAGCACTCGTCTACCACTTCGTCGATTTTTCTCATAACCTCCTTATATACACTTTAGCTAAAATGCCGGGAACCAAAGCACCGTGCGGCCTTTGAGTTCGCGTTGGAGTACCGAGTGCATGCATAACGCCGAACCCCGGCTCAAGTTCATCAAGCCGCAGGAACCGATGCTGGTGCTCGAAGCGCCAGTCAGCGACGACTGGCTGCACGAGATCAAATACGATGGCTTCCGCACCCAACTCATCCTCGATTGGGCCGGCGCGCGCGCCTTCACCAGGACCGGCGTCGAGGTCAAAGCGCTATTGGCCGGTCATCGATGCCGCTGAAAAACTCGCCGCGAAATCCCTCATCATCGACGGCGAGATGATCGCGCCCGAGCCCGACGGCCGGCCGAATTTTCATGCCATGCATTCGCGCATGGCGTGGAACGCCGAGCTGCTCGCCTTCGTCGCCTTCGATATTCTGTGGAAGGACGGCCAGGATCTGCGCGTCCTGCCGACGATCGAGCGCAAGGCGATCCTGTGGGACCTGGTCAAGCCGGCCACCGGCATCATCCAATACAGCCAGAATGTCGAGGGAAACGGCGCCGAGTTCTACGCGGCAGTCGACAAAAGGGGGCTGGAAGGCATCGTCTCGAAGCGGCAGAGCGCGGCCTGCCACAGCGGCAAGAGCGATTCCTGGGTCAAGACGAAATGCTGGGATGTCGCAGATCTCGAGCTCTTGGGCATCAAGCGCGAGCCGGCGAAGATCGCCGAAGGCCTGTTCGCGAAGGACGGGAAGTATGTCGGCAAGGCAGCCCTCTCGGTAAACCGCTCCATCAAGGAACGGCTATGGCGGTGCGTCGAGCAGGCGAGAGCTCGGCACTGGCATCACCGCCCGCGTGCGACATCTTCGGGGCGAATCGAAGCTGCGCCATGCTTCAGTGCACGATTTCTGGGAAAAAATGCGTCTTGCCGCGATCAGGGCGTACCTCGCCGTGATGGGTGGCGAAAAAAAAGGTCGCGAGACAGGCGTTCATCGTTGCGGCCAAGGACGCCAGGATCCTGCTTGAGCAAATCTAGGCATTGCAAA
>NZ_VFTI01000064.1:0-3586 GCF_006439515.1 Mesorhizobium sp. B3-2-1
TGCCTGCTGGCCATGGTGCGGTCGATCTTGTTCTGATCCTCGATGGTCTTTGCCTTTCGCGCCGGCGAGGCTGCTACCGATCGCCGCCCGGAGGGCTGGAACACCTTTGACGCGGGAGGTCCCACAGCCCGCCAGCAGAAGTGCAGTCGTAAAAAGACCGGCTGGCCTCAATGCCCTTGCGTATCGCATCCTGATTGTCCTTTTCGATCTTGGCGCGGACTTCATCGGCGCCCTTGTGCTTGATGAATTCGTAGACCCCGAGCGCAGCGCCCGAGGCGGACAGGGCGATTGCCGCCCAAAGGATCGCGCCGGCCGCTAAGCGCGAAATGCCGAGGCGAACGACAAGCAGGGTGATGATCGCGGTCATTGGCCGAGCCACCAGAAAAAGATGATGCCCTCGACGACAGCGAGGCCGACAGCGCCAGCCGCGGCGCCCAGCAGGAAGACCACTTCATGCCGGCGCCTCGCCACCCAGCGCGGCCGCAAGGTGCTTGGACTTCCTGTTGGCGCACCATCGGTAGCCAGCGCCGCCCATCAGCAGCACGGCGCTGATGACGGCCAGCACCAGGACTACTCTCATGATGAACTCGCTACCGTAGGACATCGGGGAAAGCTGGTTCTGCAGATCCCGCAAGGTGCCAGCGACACCACCCCCGCCGATGCCGGCGCCGATCGCCGCGTCGGCCGGCGCAGTGGATGGTGCGGCGTTCGCATTCTCGACGAAGGCCTTCGCCTGGCCGCCGTCGATGAAGTTGCCGCTTGCGGCACCGCCCCGCCCGGATCTTGGGGCGGTTCGAATAGCCGCCTTCGTGCGCGAGCACGCGGCCAAGCGATTCCTTTTCGCGGTAAACAGCCATAGATGATCCTTTCCGCCCTTGCGGGCAGGTTGTTCAGACTTGGATCTTGGTTATTGTCACCGCGCGTAGACTGGGCCGACTCTAGGGGTTTTCGTGAAGTCCAACGACTATAGACCCGACATCGATGGACTGCGTGCCGTAGCGGTGATCGCCGTCATGCTGTTTCATTTCGGCGTGCCCGGCCTTGCCGGCGGGTTCGTCGGGGTAGATATCTTCTTTGTAATCTCGGGCTACTTGATCACCGGTATACTTGTTGGGCCGAAACGCCTCTCTGTCGCCGAATTCTATGGTCGGCGCGTGCGCCGCATACTTCCGGCGATGTTGCTGGTAATTGCCGTATCCCTCATCGCCGGATGGTTTCTGCTCCTGCCGGGTGATTATGATAGCCTAGGGAAAAGCGCCGCCTATTCCTCAGTCGGGTTTGGGAACTATTACTTTCTCTGGAACACAGGCTATTTCGACCGCGAGGCCGCCCTACAGCCGCTACTGCATCTTTGGTCTCTCGGTGTTGAAGAGCAGTTTTACCTCGTGTGGCCAGCTCTGATGCTTGCCCTCAGCCGTATTTCGCGCGGTCGGCCGACTATTGCGGTCGTCGCAATCAGCTTGGTGGCGATCGTCAGCTTTTCGACAGCGGTTCATTTGGTCGCCACCGATCCCAAACAGGCATTTTATGCCCCCTTCAGCAGGGCATGGGAATTGGCTGTCGGTGGAATCCTGGTCTTTGTTCCTTTGCCACGGCGTTCATCCGTCGATTGGTTAGGTTGCCTGGGCTTGATTATCATTGTGCTGAGCATCCTTCGCTTGTCGCCGGACGATGCGTTCCCCGGAGTGAATGCACTGGCTCCAGTTTTTGGCGCCGCGTTGCTGGTTTGGCGCCGCTCGCCGTCGCCAGTCACCGCCGCACTGTCGTTCTCGCCGCTACGTTTCACGGGCAAAATCTCGTACAGCCTGTATCTCTGGCATTGGCCGATCTTTGTTTTCTTCCGTCAATATGCCGACGGTACTCTACCGACGGCGATCGAGACCGGAACAGTCTTCCTATTCACGTTTTTGGCCGCCACGCTCTCATGGCGCTACATCGAGGAGCCCGTACGTCGCCTCCAGCCTATGCCGTTGAAAGCAATCACCGCCGGAGCCGCCGCAGCTTTGATGGTCGCATGGAGTGGCAACGCGATCTCGCAAGCTGGCGGGTTTACCAGCAGGGTTTCCGATGATGCCTTGGCAATGCGCAGCCTTAAGGTGATGTGGGATTGGCCATGTCCGCAGACGGTCAACATCCCTGAACTCCGCGTTACCTACTGCGCGTTCGGAGCTCCTTGGGTGACAGCCAAGCACCACGGTATACTCTGGGGTGACAGCCATGCTGACCATCTTGCCCCGCTAATTGATGTTGTCGGCCAGCTGGAAGATACGGCATTTTTTCTGTACGAACCCTGCCCTGCGGCGCTCGGCGAGCGCATCTATCGCAACTTTCCCGAGGCGCCCAACTACAAGGACCGCTGTGCGTCATCGCAGAAAGCAGCCATCAACATGCTACGCCTGCGGCCTGACGTTGATGTCGTGGTTCTGGCCGCCGCTTGGTCTGGACTGCAATTCACCGATATCGTTGCTGCCGATGGACATCAGGCTGACAAGGTTTCATTGGTGCGCGAGGGTTTGCAAATGCTCCTTCCAGAGATTGCCGCGGCCAATCGACGGATCACAATTGTTGCTCCAACGCCAGGGCCCGCCGAGGATCTGACTTCTTGCGCTGTTAACAAGGAAAGTAACCTTCTCAGGCGTCGATGCTCGACCGAGATGAACAGCAAATGGGCCACATCGGTGCGTCGACCGATTACCTCGGCCCTCAAATCGCTGGCAGCGGAGAACAATTTATCGTTCGTTGATCCGGGTCCTGGGATGTGCCCAAATGATCAATGCACAACTTACGTCAACGGTGAGTTCATCTACCGGGATGCCTCACATCTGCGACGGAATTTGCGGACTCAGACGAAGGAAGCGCTTGCGAAGATGATTGGCTTGGACGCCATAGCAGAACGAGCCAAACAGCCAGCTCCAGCAAGCTAGGGTATGATTTTCAGCCAGCGGGCAGTTCAGATGGGACGGCCGCAGGGTTCTAGGCGGCCGGCTTCCCAACCCTTTTGTCTGTCATATGTTCCAGCAGCCGGCATGGCTGGCAACAGGGCCGCGACATGCTTACCTCGCGCGATGTTCTGGTGATCGACGAGGCGGGCATGGTCGGCACGCGCCAGTTGGAGCGCGTGTTGTCCCATGCCGCCGAGGCCGGCGCGAAAGTCGTGCTGGTCGGCGATCCGCAGCAGTTACAAGCCATTGAGGCGGGTGCGGCGTTCCGGTCGGTCTACGAACGTCATGGCGGCGTCGAGATCGGCGAGGTGCGCCGCCAGCGGGAAGACTGGCAGCGCGACGCCACGCGCGATTTGGCGACAGCCAGAACCGGCGCTGCAATCCAGCCTTTGACACTCATGGCATGCTCCATGCCGCCCAGACGCCGGAACAGGCACGCAACGATCTGATCGACCGCTGGGACCGCGACCGGCAGGCATCGCCTAACCGCAGCCGCATCATTCTCACCCACACCAATGACGAGGTTCGCATGGCTGGATCACGCGGAGAAACCGCCTTCCATTTCCAGCGGCTCATGACCCGGCTCCCGATTGAGCTGCCGGATATCATATCGACCAACTTGACCACAGATTGGACAGACGTAG
>NZ_VFTI01000065.1:0-2984 GCF_006439515.1 Mesorhizobium sp. B3-2-1
GTGGCGCCTGTGTCGCCGGTCGCGCCTGTGGCACCCGTCGAACCTGTGGCGCCGGTATCGCCGGTTGCTCCGGTCGAGCCAGTTGCACCCGTATCACCGGTCGCGCCTGTGGCGCCCGTTGCTCCGGTCGCACCCGTGGCGCCGGTATCGCCAGTGGCGCCGGTTGCTCCGGTCGAACCGGTTGCGCCCGTGTCGCCGGTCGCACCCGTGGCCCCGGTTGCTCCGGTCGAACCTGTGGCGCCCGTGTCGCCAGTTGCACCTGTGGCGCCGGTTGCTCCGGTCGAACCCGTGGCACCCGTATCACCGGTCGAACCCGTGGCACCGGTATCGCCAGTCGCACCTGTGGCGCCGGTTGCTCCAGTCGAACCCGTTGCGCCTGTATTGCCGGTCGCGCCTGTGGCACCAGTTGAGCCGGTATCGCCAGTTGCACCAGTAGCTCCTGTGGCGCCCGTGGCCCCGGTTGCGCCAGTCGAGCCGGTGGCACCCGTATCACCGGTCGCGCCTGTGGCTCCGGTTGCTCCGGTCGAACCGGTCGCACCGGTATCACCGGTCGCACCTGTGGCCCCGGTTGCTCCGGTCGAGCCCGTAGAGCCTGTTTCGCCTGTTGCTCCTGTTGCTCCTGTGGCTCCGGTTGCTCCGGTCGAACCCGTGGCGCCCGTATCGCCGGTCGCACCTGTGGCTCCGGTTGCGCCAGTGGCGCCAGTCGATCCGGTTGCGCCCGTATCACCGGTCGCGCCTGTGGCTCCGGTTGCCCCAGTTGAGCCCGTAGAGCCTGTTTCGCCTGTGGCGCCGGTTGCTCCCGTCGATCCGGTTGCGCCTGTTGCTCCCGTCGATCCGGTTGCGCCGGTATCACCGGTCGCGCCTGTGGCGCCGGTTGCACCGGTCGACCCAGTTGCACCCGTATCGCCAGTCGCACCCGTGGCTCCGGTTGCCCCAGTCGAGCCCGTGGAGCCTGTTTCGCCAGTTGCGCCTGTGGCTCCGGTTGCTCCGGTCGAACCCGTGGCGCCCGTATCACCAGTCGCACCAGTAGCCCCGGTTGCGCCGGTATCGCCGGTCGCACCTGTGGCTCCGGTTGCTCCAGTCGAACCTGTCGCTCCGGTATCGCCGGTTGCTCCCGTCGAGCCGGTTGCGCCAGTGGCTCCGGTTGCTCCAGTTGAGCCCGTGGAGCCTGTTTCGCCAGTTGCTCCTGTGGCTCCGGTTGCTCCGGTCGAACCTGTGGCGCCGGTATCGCCGGTCGCACCTGTGGCTCCGGTTGCGCCAGTCGAGCCCGTGGCGCCGGTATCGCCGGTTGCGCCAGTGGCCCCGGTTGCACCGGTCGAACCCGTGGCACCGGTATCGCCGGTTGCGCCTGTGGCCCCGGTTGCTCCAGTCGAACCCGTAGCGCCAGTATCACCGGTCGCGCCGGTGGCACCTGTGGCTCCAGTCGAGCCAGTCGCTCCGGTATCGCCGGTCGCACCTGTGGCTCCAGTCGAACCTGTGGCGCCGGTATCGCCGGTTGCTCCGGTCGAGCCGGTTGCGCCAGTATCACCGGTCGCGCCTGTGGCTCCAGTCGAACCTGTGGCGCCGGTTGCACCGGTCGACCCAGTTGCACCCGTATCGCCAGTCGCACCAGTCGATCCGGTTGCGCCTGTATCGCCGGTCGCACCAGTCGAACCCGTGGCACCCGTATCGCCGGTGGCACCGGTTGCTCCGGTCGAGCCAGTTGCGCCCGTGTCGCCAGTTGCACCAGTAGATCCTGTAGCCCCGGTCGAACCCGTGGCGCCTGTATCGCCAGTCGCGCCTGTGGCTCCGGTTGCTCCGGTCGAACCCGTGGCGCCCGTATCGCCGGTCGCACCTGTGGCACCTGTCGCTCCAGTCGACCCCGTGGCGCCGGTATCGCCGGTTGAGCCTGTGGCTCCGGTTGCTCCCGTCGAACCCGTGGCTCCGGTCGAGCCCGTGGCACCCGTATCGCCGGTTGCACCTGTGGCTCCGGTTGCTCCAGTCGAACCCGTGGCACCGGTATCGCCTGTGGCACCAGTAGATCCTGTAGCGCCGGTTGATCCGGTCGCGCCTGTATCGCCAGTCGCACCGGTTGCTCCAGTCGAGCCTGTCGCGCCGGTATCACCGGTCGCGCCTGTGGCGCCGGTTGCACCGGTCGACCCAGTTGCACCCGTATCGCCAGTCGCACCAGTCGATCCGGTTGCGCCCGTATCACCGGTCGCACCCGTGGCTCCGGTAGCCCCAGTTGAGCCCGTAGAGCCTGTTTCGCCAGTTGCTCCTGTGGCTCCGGTTGCTCCGGTCGAACCCGTGGCGCCTGTATCGCCGGTTGATCCGGTCGCGCCTGTATCGCCAGTCGCACCGGTTGCACCGGTCGAACCTGTCGCGCCCGTATCACCGGTCGCGCCTGTGGCTCCGGTTGCTCCGGTCGAACCCGTGGCACCGGTATCGCCGGTCGCACCTGTGGCTCCAGTCGAACCCGTGGCGCCCGTGTCGCCGGTCGCGCCTGTGGCGCCGGTTGCACCGGTCGACCCAGTTGCACCCGTATCGCCAGTGGCGCCAGTCGATCCGGTTGTGCCCGTGTCGCCGGTCGCGCCTGTGGCTCCAGTTGCTCCGGTCGCACCTGTGGCGCCGGTATCGCCGGTCGAACCTGTGGCGCCGGTTGCTCCAGTCGAACCTGTGGCGCCGGTGTCGCCGGTCGCGCCTGTGGCACCGGTTGCTCCGGTTGAGCCCGTGGCGCCCGTATCACCGGTCGCACCCGTAGCTCCGGTTGTGCCGGTCGCGCCTGTTGCTCCGGTCGAGCCCGTGGCACCCGTATCACCGGTCGCACCTGTGGCTCCGGTTGCTCCCGTCGAGCCGGTTGCGCCAGTATCACCAGTCGCGCCTGTGGCCCCGGTCGAACCCGTGGCACCCGTATCACCGGTCGAACCTGTGGCGCCCGTTGCTCCGGTCGCGCCAGTTGCACCTGTATCACCGGTCGCGCCTGTGGCGCCGGTTGCACCGGTCGA
>NZ_VFTI01000066.1:0-2715 GCF_006439515.1 Mesorhizobium sp. B3-2-1
GCTCCCGTTGCACCTGTCGAGCCAGTTGCTCCGGTAGAGCCAGTCGCTCCGGTCGAACCCGTGGCGCCGGTCGAGCCTGTTGCTCCAGTCGAGCCGGTCGCTCCGGTAGAGCCAGTGGCACCTGTCGAGCCGGTTGCGCCCTTCGGCCCGGTGTCGCCCCTCGGTCCGGTCGCTCCGGTCGCTCCGGTTGCTCCGGTTGCACCCTTCGGTCCGGTGTCGCCCTTTGGCCCGGTCGCTCCGGTCGAACCGGTTGCACCCTTCGGCCCGGTGTCGCCCTTTGGCCCGGTCGCTCCGGTCGAACCGGTTGCACCCTTCGGCCCAGTGTCGCCCTTGGGTCCGGTCGCCCCGGTCGAACCGGTTGCGCCCTTGGGCCCGGTATCGCCCTTCGGCCCGGTCGCTCCGGTCGAACCGGTTGCGCCCTTGGGTCCAGTATCGCCCTTGGGTCCGGTATCGCCCTTCGGTCCAGTTGCGCCGGTCGAGCCTGTGGCACCGGTGGAGCCCGTTGCTCCGGTACCGCCGGTCGAGCCGGTCGCACCGGTCGAGCCAGTGGCTCCCGCCGCGCCTGTGGCTCCGGTAGAGCCTGTTGCGCCGGTGTTGCCAGTCGCGCCGGTTGCACCTGTGGCTCCAGTCGAGCCCGTCGCTCCGGTATCGCCCGTGGCCCCAGGCGAACCCGTAGCGCCCGTATCGCCGGTTGCACCAGTCGAGCCTGTGGCACCGGTTGAGCCTGTCGCCCCGGTATCACCAGTCGCGCCAGTCGAACCAGTGGCCCCGGTATCGCCAGTGGCGCCGGTTGCTCCGGTCGACCCAGTCGCTCCCGTATCGCCAGTTGCCCCAGTCGCGCCTGTGGCACCAGTATTGCCGGTCGCGCCTGTTGCCCCGGTTGCTCCGGTCGAGCCAGTTGCACCCGTATCGCCGGTTGCTCCGGTCGAACCCGTGGCACCTGTTGCTCCGGTCGCACCTGTGGCGCCGGTTGCTCCAGTCGAACCTGTGGCTCCTGTAGCCCCGGTCGCACCTGTGGCTCCGGTGGCTCCAGTCGAGCCGGTGGCTCCCGTATCGCCAGTTGCGCCGGTATCGCCGGTTGCGCCTGTGGCACCCGTGTCGCCGGTCGCGCCTGTGGCGCCGGTCGAACCCGTGGCGCCCGTATCGCCAGTTGCTCCAGTCGAACCTGTCGCTCCGGTATCGCCAGTGGCGCCGGTTGCTCCAGTCGAACCTGTGGCGCCCGTATCGCCGGTCGCACCCGTGGCTCCGGTTGCGCCAGTCGAGCCGGTGGCACCCGTATCGCCGGTGGCACCTGTGGCTCCAGTCGAACCTGTGGCGCCGGTATCGCCGGTTGCTCCGGTCGAGCCCGTCGCTCCGGTATCGCCGGTCGCGCCTGTTGCCCCGGTTGCTCCGGTCGAGCCAGTTGCACCCGTATCGCCGGTCGAGCCCGTCGCTCCGGTGTCGCCGGTAGCGCCTGTAGCTCCGGTCGAACCTGTGGCGCCGGTATCGCCGGTCGCACCTGTGGCTCCGGTTGCTCCGGTCGAACCTGTGGCGCCCGTCTCACCGGTCGCCCCCGTGGCTCCAGTCGAACCCGTGGCTCCAGTATCGCCAGTTGCTCCAGTCGAGCCTGTCGCGCCGGTATCGCCGGTTGCTCCAGTTGCGCCAGTCGAACCTGTCGCTCCAGTATCGCCAGTGGCGCCGGTTGCTCCGGTCGAACCCGTGGCGCCGGTATCACCGGTCGCGCCTGTGGCACCAGTCGAACCCGTGGCACCCGTATCGCCAGTTGCTCCAGTCGATCCGGTTGCGCCGGTATCACCGGTCGCACCCGTGGCTCCGGTTGCTCCAGTCGAACCCGTGGCACCGGTATCGCCGGTTGCACCGGTCGAGCCTGTGGCACCCGTATCGCCAGTTGCTCCAGTTGAGCCTGTGGCGCCGGTATCGCCGGTTGCGCCAGTCGCACCGGTCGAACCTGTGGCACCCGTATCGCCAGTCGCACCAGTCGATCCGGTTGCGCCGGTATCACCGGTCGCCCCAGTGGCGCCGGTTGCTCCAGTCGAACCCGTGGCACCTGTATCGCCGGTCGCGCCTGTGGCTCCGGTTGCGCCAGTCGAGCCAGTCGCTCCGGTATCGCCGGTTGCTCCGGTCGAGCCCGTGGCACCTGTATCGCCAGTTGCGCCAGTAGAACCCGTGGCACCTGTATCGCCGGTCGCACCTGTGGCTCCGGTTGCTCCAGTCGAGCCTGTGGCTCCGGTATCGCCGGTCGACCCAGTTGCACCCGTATCGCCGGTCGCACCTGTGGCTCCGGTCGAACCCGTTGCGCCTGTATCGCCGGTGGCTCCGGTCGCTCCGGTCGAACCTGTGGCGCCGGTTGCTCCAGTCGAGCCCGTGGCGCCTGTATCGCCAGTCGCGCCTGTCGCTCCAGTTGCGCCAGTCGAACCCGTATCGCCGGTATCGCCGGTTGCGCCTGTGGCTCCGGTTGCCCCAGTTGAGCCCGTGGCACCGGTATCGCCGGTTGCGCCTGTGGCTCCGGTTGCCCCAGTTGAGCCCGTGGCGCCTGTATCGCCAGTTGCACCTGTGGCGCCGGTTGCTCCGGTCGAACCCGTGGCGCCTGTGTCGCCGGTCGCGCCTGTGGCACCCGTCGAACCTGTGGCGCCGGTATCGCCGGTTGCTCCGGTCGAACCCGTGGCGCCTGTGTCGCCGGTCGCGCCTGTGGCACCCGTCGAACCTGTGGCGCCG
>NZ_VFTI01000067.1:0-2327 GCF_006439515.1 Mesorhizobium sp. B3-2-1
TATGCGAGCCCAGGCCCCGCATCAGCATGTCGTGCTGCATGCGCTGGCGAAGCGGGCTAATAGGTGCATCGGTCGATAGGGTAGCCATGGCGAGTTCCTCTCGTTGAAGGGAACTCCATGGTCAGATCGACGCCTCTACCCGCTCAAGGTCTATGACATGCACGCCATCTCAGAAGGAGGCGGCCCTCCCGCGCAGCGGGTTCGTGCTTTGAGGCGCAAAGCTGCCGTTCGCGTCATGGATAGCTTTGGGGTCAGACTCTCCCCTTCCCTACGGGTCTTTGCAGCACCGGCCAGGCCCATCACCCCCGACACTGTAGAAAATATCGCATGGTCTCTGAGTGGGGGGAAAGGCGGTAGCGCTCTCCCGCTACCAAAACCCAGTCCGACAAGGCCAGCCTTGCGCGACAATCAGATCGGGACGCCAGCGGGCCAGTTCTGCCGCTTTTCACTTTGATCGGCCATGTCTTTGCTGCGTGCGACAAAGCGGCGCCAGCCGCCGAATGAGGAGATGTCGGAGGCACCGTCCAAGCCCGCGCTTTCGACCAGAAAACCCTTGGCAGGGGTTCCGTCGTCAAGTTCGACCGTGCCGATGCCGAGCGGAGCCGGAATAGCGGCGACGAAACGGCCGAAGGCCTCCGGCCCAAGTCGCCAGACCTCGACGTCGATCCGCATGCCGCCATCGGCAACGCGGATCAGGCCGGGCTTGGGCACGGACTGGCCGGCCAACGCATAGAGCTTGTAAGCGGCGGCGGTCCTGGTCGCTCGCAGGAATTGTGCGCCGAGCTGGTTGAGCTGGCCGTTGAGCGGCATGCCCGAGAGATGCGCGCCGACGACCACCAGGTCGATCATCCCATCGCAGGGCGGCACGGCGGCCGGTTGCGGGCCGGGCTGCGGCCAACCCGTTGCGCCGAGCGGCAGGCCGCTCTGCGCATGCAGGTCGCGGGCGAGCATCGCCGTCAGCGCATCGCGGCCGGCCGGCGCCAGCAAGGTGACGCTCATCGGCAGGCCGTCGCCGCGCCTGCCGGTCGGGACGGCGATGCCGCACATATCGAGCAGGTTGACGAAGTTGGTGTAGGTGCCAAGCCGGCTGTTGGTCGCGACCGGATCGGCAAGCACCGCGGCTGTAGTGTAATGCGTAGGCGCGGTCGGCACGCAGAAGAGGTCGACCGAGGCGACGACCGGGGCGAGCTTCGCCCTGTAGGCCTGCAAGGCATAGAGGCCGCGAAAGGCGTCCGCCGCCGAAAGACTTCTGGCGCCACCGATGATCTTGCGCGTCACCGGATGCATGGCGGCCTCGTTGGCATCCATGAAGTCGCGGATCGCCGCATAGCGCTCGGCGACCCAGGCCCCTTCGTAGAGAAGATTGGCGGTGGCATAGAAATCCCCGAACGGAATTTCGACCAGCCGGCAGCCAAGCGTTTCTAGAAGGCTAAGTGCTGTCTCGAAGCCGGCCTGCATCGAAGCGTCGCCGAAGAACTTCAGGTCGTTCTTCGCCGGCACCCCGACGCTCAGCACGGGCGGCCGGGCGGCAAGCGCCGGCACCTTGATCGCGCGCGAATAGTCGTCGGCCGGGTCCTCGGCCGCCGCGACGGCGAACACCGCATAGGCGTCGTCGACGGTGAGTGCGAACACGGAGATGCAGTCAAGTGTGCGGCAGGCTGGCACCACGCCGGCGGCGGAGAGCGCGCCGACTGTCGGCTTAAGCCCGACGATGTTGTTGAGGCCGGCGGGGATGCGGCCGGACCCGGCCGTGTCGGTGCCGAGCGCGAAGGAGACGATGCCACGCGCCGTCGCCACCGCTGACCCTGAGGACGAGCCGCCAGGCACCAGGCTGGCATCGACGGCGTTCCTTGGGATCGGGTAAGGCGTGCGAACGCCGACCAGTCCGGTGGCGAACTGATCGAGATTGGTCTTGCCGACGACCAGCGCGCCAGCCGCCTTCAGCCGCGCCACGACAGTAGCGTCCGTCTCCGGCACATAGGCATATTCGGCGCAGGCTGCTGTGGTCGGCATGCCGGCGACATCGATATTGTCCTTGACCGCGAACGGCACGCCCCACAACGGCTTGGCCACCGGATCGAACGGTCCGAGCGTTTGCGCCTGCGCCAGCATGTCCGCCTTGCTGGCGAGATGGATGAAGATGCCGGGATCGTCAGCCGCCAAGATGCGGGCATGCACGGCATCGATCATATCCGCGACAGTCACGCCGCTGGCATAGGCCGCGTGCAGACTGATGATATCGAAGCGGATCTCGCTCATCAGGCAACCTCACGATTGCGTTGAATCAGTTTAGGAGCTGATTGGGCGTTGGTCCCGCGCCACCGTGA
>NZ_VFTI01000068.1:0-1584 GCF_006439515.1 Mesorhizobium sp. B3-2-1
GAACCAGGTGTCGCCGTCGTGGTCCGTTGCCGACAAGCCGAAATTCATCGTGAGATCATGGACCGTCGTCACTTCGCCATATGTGATGCTGTTGACAGTGAAGGTCGATCCCCCACTGTTATATGAGACTCCGACATTGTCAAAATCATGGTTGACATACAGCGTGTACGTGTTGGTCGCGGAATTGAATGCCACCCCGTTGTTGGTCGTCAGTAGAGTATTATCTGAAGTCTCTATCACACTGATAGAGGCTGTACCCGAGCCTTTTGCGATCGCCGCGATGTTGAAGTCTTTAACATTGGTAGCCCCATTGTCGTCGAGCACGTGGAACGTGACGTTTGCGGTGCCGCCGCCTTGCCATTGTGTCAGAACGAAGCTTACTTTTGCCTGTTCATGGGCGAAGCCAAGATGCAAAGTTTCGCCAGTATCCATGCTCAGGCCAGTACTACCCACCGCAATGCCATTGTGCGAGGCTTTGACTTGCTGCGCAGCACCGTTGAGATCGCCGGTTATGACGAGTTGGCCGTCCGGCGAGGTAAGCGAATTTTGACCACCGCCGGAAGACGTGAACGCGGAATCCCCGGTCACGGTCGTCGTGGTAATCACCGACGGCGAGTTCAAGGTGTAGTCGTAGGTACCATTCGCATTGAGGTCGAGCGTGAAGAAGGCGCTGCCTGTCGGGTCGCTCGGGCTCGAATAAGCATGCATCGACACGCCGCCGTCGGCCTGCGGCGTTTCGGTGTAGTAGAAAGTAAAGTCCACACTGTGCGTGGTTGCGTCCTGAACGTCGACTTTCGTCACATGGGTCAAATTATCGACAGTCTGGACGAAATTGACCGCGCTTCCGCTGTACATGCCACTCGCTTGAAGTGCGAGCGATAGGTGATCTAGCCCGTCAGCCCCGAAGTTCGCGGTGTAGAGCCCGGTGAAGCTAGTACCAGCTTGGTTGGCGACGACGGCGTCCATGACGGAGGTGAAGATCGGGCCGTCGTCATGGATGGTGATCTGCCCGCCCAGGTCGATGCTGGCGCTCGCCTTGTCGCCGTCATTGTCGGTCACGGTCGCGGTCACCGACACCAGGCCGGTGCCCAGCAGGGTGCCTTCGCTGGTGTCGGGGGTCTCGCCCGAGCCTTCATGCACGCCGCGCAGTTCGGTCATCGTCACCTTGCCGGTGGCGTCGACCGTCAGCGTGAAGACATTGGTCTGCACTCCGCTGATGGTCACATAGCCATCGACTTCGCCCGCTCCATTGGCCACCAGATGCACTGTCTGGCCGGTAAGCGAGTCGACCAGGGTGGTCGTGGAATTGTTGATGGTCAGCGAGTAGGCTGTCGAGCCGGACTGGCCGTCCGCGCCCGGCGTCACCGCGAAGTTGGCCGCGAAGTTGCCGGACGAGACGTTGCCGACACCGCCGCCGACCGAGCCGATCACCGGAATGAAGCTCTCGTCGACGCTCAGCGTCGGCGCCGAGCCGGTCGCCGAGACCAGCGGGCCGTCGTCATGGATGGTGATCTGCCCGCCCAGGTCGATGCTGGCGCTCGCCTTGTCGCCGTCATTGTCGGTCACGGTCGCGGTCACCGACAC
>NZ_VFTI01000069.1:0-1406 GCF_006439515.1 Mesorhizobium sp. B3-2-1
CGTGTTGGGGTGGACGGCCCCCGACGGCATCGCAATGTGCCAGAATGAGGTCGTTGCAGATCTCAACAAGGGAGACCGTCCGTGGATAAACTTATTCGCATTGGCATGGATACGTCAAAGAGCGTTTTCCAGTTGCATGGGGTGAATGAAGCCGAACAGCCTGTATTGCGCAAGAAGCTGCGGCGCAATCAGGTGCTCGCCTTCTTTGCGGGGCTCCCGCCACTGAAGGTTGGCATGGAGGCCTGTGGCGCGGCTCATTACTGGGCGCGGGAGTTGCGCGCGTTGGGTCACGAGGTGCTGCTGATGCCGGCGCAGCACGTGAAGCCCTATGTCCAGCGCTCCAAATCGGATGCCGCCGATGCCGATGCAACCTGTGAAGCGATGAATCGGCCCCGCATGCGTTTCGTTGCGGCCAAGAGCGCCGATCAGCAAGCGGCACAGATGCTGGCGAAGCTGCGTGCGCAGTTCATCGACCGGCGCACGCAGCTCTCCAACTCGATTCGCGGCTTTGCGGCGGAGTTCGGTTTGATCGCGCCCAAGGGCCTTTCCCGGCTCGGCGATCTTTTAGCCGACATTCGCGCCGACACGACGGTCCCGGATATGGCCAGGGACATGTTCGAGACGCTGGCGCGCGATTACGCCCACATCAGCGCCGAGGTTGCCCTGCTCGATGAGAAGCTGCTTGCGCTTCATAGGCACAACGAAGTGAGCCGGAGGTTGGCCGCCATACCGGCAGTCGGCCCTGTTGGAGCGACGTTGCTAGCCATCAAGGTGACGGACGTGCATGGCTTCAAGTCGGGGCGCGATTTTGCCGCCTGGCTCGGACTGACGCCGAAGAATCATTCGACAGCAGGCAAGAACAGGCTTGGAGTGATTACCCGCGCTGGCGACGAGATGCTGCGAAGCGTGCTGGTGGCGGGCGCCACCGCTCTCATCCAACACATGCGCCGAGGCAGCAAACGGGTCTGGCCATGGCTGGCGGCCCTGATCGCGCGCAAGGCTCCCAAACTTGCGGCGGTGGCGCTGGCCAACAAGCTGGCCCGCATCGCCTGGAAGCTGATGGTCAGCGGCGAGCAATACCATCCCATCGGCGCCACCTATCCAGCGCCTGTGGTGCCGTGAGAGCATTAAGAGTTCGGTGCCGAGCGCACGCTCGACACTGAAGGCCGGAACTTGCAAGCAGAGGAGAAGATGGTGTGACCGGTCGAACCGGGACGAGCGAGACACTCCGAGGTGCTCACTGGCAGTCAATGTCGTGTACGTGTTTGGAACTCGCTATCCGTGAAGCCCATCTAGGCCAGCGCTCACATGTCCGCGCGCAAAAGGCCGGACATATGAGCGCAAGCGATCCGATCAAATCATCTTCAGCCAAAACCTTGCAAGCAGGGGGCCGTCCACATATGAGC